>JBMZNW010000163.1:0-4678 GCA_049619915.1 Gammaproteobacteria bacterium | reverse complement strand
GTGATTCTTCAACCGAGCCTTTCATGTCATGTGAATCGCTACCAATGGATGACTCCATCGAATGCGATTCTTCAACCGAGCCTTTCATATCGTGTGAATCACTACCAATTGAGGATTCCATAGAATGTGATTCAACCGATCCCTTCATATCATGGGATTCATGGCCAATAGATGACTCCATACTGTGGGATGCTTTGGCAACAATCTTTTTCTGTTTAGGTTTAAATGTTTTAACAGTGCGCTTAGGTATTCTTTTTGTCTTATGAGGATTGTAACCTTTTGGATCCAGCAAGACGGTATACTCTCTTGAAAGACGCTCTTGATTAGCATCAACATCCAGTATGATTTCCAAAAACAAATCATTTACTGATGCATCGCTGCTTAAGGAAATACTATATTGTCCTGACTTGTCCTGTTGTAGGCCTAATTTGATATTATTAATAATTGGCTTTCGTTCCATTCGCGCATTCAAAAACGCATAGTTCTCAGCAATTTTTGCATTAACAGTATTAATATCACTTTCAGTAACATTCAATATCGGGACTTGTGCTTGAAAAGGCTCATTCAGAGCAGAATTAACCTGAATCTTTCCAAGATTTATCGCAAACACCTGACTGCAAAACAAAAGATTTACAGTAAATAAGCATACTGTTTTATATTTCATAATAAATTCACCCACGTTATTCGTTGAACGAAAAAAAAATTCTAATAATTTCAAATTCTTAAATGTTGAGCTTATGACTGATTTTGATGCTACAAGTTCGTTTAGCCACTGAATTTATTAGAAAAAAATGATATTTATGTTGCGCTGCACAATAAGTTTATTTATAGTTCCTTTTAACAATTAAAGAAAAAATCTAAAACGAGGCGAATGATGTTTTTAAACGATATTGACAAGATGCTTACTGATATTTCCGAAACAAATAAAAATATAACATCGGATTTTATTAACTCGAGCTTGGATTCAATACATGCATCAAATCCATATTTATTTACTACAGACATTATTGATGCGTGGAAGAAAAATATTGATAACGTCAATGTGTATAGCGATAATCATATTAAATTACTAAATGACTATTTACGTCTAATTCAATACACCACATTAAAAAGTATGGGGCAGGACGCGGAACCAGTGATAACGCCGGATAGATCTGATCGACGGTTTAAGGATGAAGGCTGGAGTGAATATCTTGCCTTTGATTACATTAAACAATTTTATCTATTAGCATCACAATACATTAGCGACTCTGTCATTGACGATGAACAAAATGCCGATAAGAAAACAAAGCAAAAAAACTTTTATATAAAGCAATGGTTAGATGCACTCTCGCCGACAAACTTTGTTGCAAGTAATCCGGCTGTTCTAAAAGAAACAATAGAGAGCAAAGGTAAAAACCTGATAGAGGGCGTGCAAGCTTTTATCGAAGATCTTGAACGCGGCAAAGGTGAAAAATTATTAACGCGCATGACCGATTACTCTTCGTTTGAAGTTGGTAAGAATATCGCAACAACGCCGGGCAAAGTTATATTTCAAAATGAATTAATGCAATTAATTCAATATCAGGCAACGACAGAAACCGTATATGAAACACCGTTATTAATCGTCCCGCCCTGGATTAATAAATACTACATTCTCGATTTAAAGGAAGAAAACAGCTTTATTAAATGGGCTGTCGACCAAGGACATACTGTGTTTGTTATTTCCTGGAAGAACCCGGACGAGTCTTATGCTGATACCGAATTTCAGGATTACATGAAGAAAGGTATATTAACGGCAGTAGATAAAGTCAAAGAAGAAACTGGTGAAAAAGACGTTAATGCAATTGGATATTGTATAGGCGGAACACTTTTGGCAGCGACTAATGCTTATCTTGCCAGTAAACGTCGTAAACCTATTAAGTCCGTCACCTACTTTACAACATTGCTTGATTTCGAAGAGCCTGGTGATCTAGGTGTATTTATCGATGAGTTACAACTAAAGCAACTTGATGACAAGATGAACAAAGATGGTTATCTGGATGGCAGTTCAATGGCAGCGGTATTTAATATGCTACGTGCTAATGATTTGATTTGGCCGTTCTTTATTAATAACTATTTGCTTGGTAAAGAACCGATGGCATTTGATCTGCTTTACTGGAACTCTGATTCGACTCGTCTACCAGCTAAAACACACAGTTTTTATCTACGAGAATGTTATCTGAATAATTTACTAAGAGAACCCGGCGGTATTGAATTGGATGGCACCCCAATCGATTTGAGCAAAATAAAAATACCGACGTACTTTATTTCAACGTTTGATGACCACATTACACCGTGGAAATCGACTTATGCCGGTGCACAATTAATGTCAGGCCCGGTTCGTTTTGTATTAGGTGGTTCAGGACATATTGCTGGCATTGTTAACCCACCTTTTAAAAATAAATACAATTACTGGACGAATGATGAGTTTGATGCCGATCCAGATAACTGGCTGGATAATGCCAAAAGCAATGAAGGTTCATGGTGGCCGGATTGGCAGAGATGGGTTAAGACCCGTTCAGGTAAAAAAATACCAGCACGTAAACCAGGCGAAAACCTAAAAGTGCTGGAAGATGCACCGGGCAGTTATGTGAAAGAGAGAATTGTTCCAGATTAAATCATGTTTAGGACAAATCAATTAGGAATAAATTATTTAAGAAACGCTGTTTAATACTACGTTTCTTATCTTTATAATCTCACGCGATATACTTTTTATATTTAACAATTATTATTTTAAAAGAGGAAACTAATGAGTAAAGCAACTGCACGTCACATTTTGGTTGATAGTGAAGAACAATGTCTATCTTTAAAGCAAGAAATCGAGAGTGGCGCTGATTTTGGTGATGTAGCCAAAGAACATTCAAGCTGCCCATCTGGACGTAACGGTGGCGATCTGGGTGAATTTGGTCCTGGTCAAATGGTAAAAGAATTTGATGAAGTTGTATTTAGTGGTGAGTTAAATACGGTACACGGACCAGTACAAACTCAATTTGGTTATCACCTACTGGAAATCACCAGCAGAGAAGACTAAGTAAACCTAATATGGCCTTTATATAGAAATAAAGGCCATGTTTTATTTAAACTGCTTTGTCATCCTTTTATGTGGAATACCTGCATCATCGAAAACACCACCCTCTTCTTTAAAACCAAATCTATTATAAAAACTAATCGCATCAACTTGTGAATTAAGGAACACAGTTTTAAAACCTATTGATTCTGCAATAACAAGTAGCTTTTCAAGTATTTTGCTGCCGACACCCTGTTCTCTATAAGACTTTAACACGGCCATGCGACCTATTTGCCCTGTTTCTAATAGTCGACCTGTAGCAACGAACTCATTATTTATACTTGCAAGCACATGAATACATGTCTCATCATATTCGTCCCACTCTAACTCTTCTGGCACTTTCTGTTCTTCAACAAATACTGTCGTTCGAATCTGACGCAGGTTACTTTTTTCATCCTGCCAACTAACCTTCTCTACTTTAAGTTTTTCGTTATTCATCAAAAAAGATATAGTTTCCATCGTATAACTTATACAGTAAATCTATAGCAGCAGTTTCATCACAACACTGAGTAGCTTTACCAAAATCAATAACGTGTTTTGCTGTGATATATTGTATTAAGCCTAAATAACTATCTGACAATACAAATTCTTCACCTGCAACATATAAGCTGAGCGACTCATCGTTCTTTATATAAGATAAACGAACATTGCCATTACGCGTTAATCTTCCAGCCTGCTTAAATCGTTCCCAAAACTCTTGCTCATCTAACGCTTCGTTTTCATATTCCAATTCATTTGTTTTTTCAGTAATAAAACAACCGAACCAACTATTGAACTCATCTTCTTCAACATGGGACAAACGCATTAATTTTTTAATAGCTTCAATATGATCTTTTTTAATTTCACCGGGTGATGCTTGTAAGGTTAAATCTGGATCAGTATAAAAAACATCTGCTGCATCTTTGTTATTGTCATCCGTATAGGCGATCAATAACTCTTTGCGTGTTGGCGCTCGAAAACCAATCGAAAAGGTTAAACAATCATCTAATGCAATCCCATGATGTGCAACAGTAGGCGGCAAATAAAGCATATCACCGGGTTCTAATACCCAATCTTTTTTTGATTCAAAATCTTTAAGAATCTTTAAATCAGTATTTGGCATTAAGTCATTATCAGAATATCCATCCTCATTAATATGCCAATGACGTTTACCTTCAACTTGTAATAAAAACACATCGTAATTATCTAAGTGCGGCCCGACGCTGCCCTGAGCTTGCGCAAAGCTCACCATAAGATCATCAATGCGCCACGTAGGAATAAAATCAAATTCATCAAGCAATACAGCTAATTCAGGAATATGGTGATCAATAGACTGAAGCAATAATGTCCAATGAGATTCGGGCAAAGAAGTAAAATCAGTTTCAACAAAGGGACCATGTCGAACTTGCCAAGGCTTTTCACCACCCTGCTCCTGAATTAAACGTGATTCAATCTCTTCCTCACAAGCCAAACCGCCAAACTCTTCAGCAGAGATTGGACTTTGATAATCAGGAAACGCCTGGCGAATTAATAGCGATTTCTTTTGCCAGTATTGTTGTAAAAATTCTTCACGACTTAAGCCACCAAGTAATTGCATTAAACTTTAGCACC
>JBMZNW010000162.1:252-4691 GCA_049619915.1 Gammaproteobacteria bacterium | reverse complement strand
CAAGAAGGCGATACGACTTTCTGTACAAAATGTGGCGAAGAATTAATCATTCGCGACTGGTATGAAATCAAAAAGTGGAATTTAGGCGAAGAGGGCGAATGCCGAAACTGCGGTTCAGTTTGTGCGGGACTATTTGAGTCTGGACACGGAAATTGGGGCTCAAAAAGGCGTGCTGTAAAGCCACATCAATTTTTATCTAACTCTAATTAAATCAAATGCATAAAGTGTCTTGAAAATCGTCATTCAGCACTGTAGTATTCGCGTCCTCTGATGCCGGACTAGAGCAGCTTGTTGTTATGAGCTTTGGTATTAGTGTTTTATTTAGCTCTTATAGTTGCGGGGTGGAGCAGTCTGGCAGCTCGTCGGGCTCATAACCCGAAGGTCGCAGGTTCAAATCCTGCCCCCGCTACCAATCTTCACTATAAGATTGGTTAAATTGGCAGTATTTAGAAAGGCCCCTTTTTGGGGTTTTTTTATATCTACGGATAGATGGTATGTCGCGAGAAGACAGGACGTCTGGAGCGACGCTATATGGTAATTGGTCATAGAAAACGGTCGTATATAGATTTAATCTGACTATAATTATCTTTGAATTTTTTGTTTTAAAGAGGGCCTTGAGCCCTTTTTTGTTTTAGGCGATATGTATAGACAGAATCAGCTTTTACTCGATATGTTTGAGAGCGAAGTAGCCACCTTAGGCTATGAGTTACTTGGTATCGAACTCAATCAGGGAACGCATGGTTCGACCTTACGTGTCTATATAGATAAGGAAGACGGTATTGTTGTTGAGGATTGTGTCGCGGTTAGCCGTCAATTGTCAGCAGTATTGGATGTTGAAGACCCGATTAAAGGTCATTATGACCTGGAAGTGTCTTCGCCAGGACTAGATAGACCTTTATTTACGCCAGAACAGTTTAATAAGGTTGTTGGAGAAACGATTAAGCTGAAGTTGTATGAAAAGTATGACAACAGAAAACGTTTTTCAGGCATTTTAAAAGCAGTTGATGACGAAGAAGTTGTTATTGATTGTGATAATGAGGAATACAAGGTGCCGTTTCGTTTGATTGAACGAGCGCGATTGGTTCCGCAGTTTTAATTCATCGTTAATGAGTAGAGTAAATGAATAAAGAAATCTTAATGGTTGTTGATGTTGTTTCTAATGAAAAAGGTGTGGCTAAAAACATTATCTTTGAAGCCATAGAAGCGGCATTAGCAAGTGCAACGAAGAAGAAGAACCGTGAAGACATTGAAGCACGCGTTGAAATTGACCGTGAGACGGGTGATTACGATACATTTCGTTGTTGGGAAGTTATTGATGAAGACTTTGCAATAATTGAAGCACCTACTAGACAGATTTCATTATCTGATGCGAAAGAGAAACAAGCTGATATAGAAGTAGGACAGTTTATAGAAGAGCCTATGGATTCTGTTGAGTTTGGTCGTATTGCCGCTCAAGCAGCAAAGCAGGTTATCGTTCAGAAAGTACGTGAAGCAGAACGCGCGCAAGTATTAGACGCTTATCAGGATAAAGTCGGTGAAATGGTCAGCGGTGTTGTTAAACGCTCTGAACGTAGCGGTGTCATAATAGACTTAGGTAGTAATGCAGAAGCCTTTATCCCAAGAGAAGAATTAATTCCTAGAGAAGCCATTCGTCCGGGTGATCGTATTCGTGCTTATTTAAAGGAAATTAAATCAGAAGTAACACGCGGTCCTCAATTATTTTTAAGTCGTACTGCACCTGAATTATTAATTCATTTATTCAAGATTGAAGTGCCGGAAATTAATGAAGGCATGATCGATATTATTAATGGTGCACGCGATCCGGGTGCGCGCGCAAAGATTGCTGTTAATGCAAACGACCCAAGAATTGATCCTATTGGTGCTTGTGTCGGTATGCGTGGTTCACGCGTACAGGCTGTTTCAAATGAACTGGGCGGCGAACGTGTCGATATTATTCTTTGGGATGATAATCCGGCGCAATTTGTTATTAACGCGATGGCTCCAGCAGAAGTGGCTTCCATTATGGTCGATGAAGACGAACATACAATGGATGTTGCTGTGGCTGAAGAAAATCTGTCACAGGCAATTGGTCGTGGTGGACAGAATGTAAAACTGGCCAGCGAATTAACCGGCTGGGAATTGAACGTCATGTCAGTCGAACAAGCCGAAGAAAAGAACGAAGCGGAAGCAGAGACACTGCAAACCATGTTTATGGAACAACTTGATGTCGATGAAGAAATGGCGATGATTCTTGTGCAGGAAGGTTTCTCTAGCGTTGAGGAAGTCGCTTATGTCCCAGAAAAAGAAATGCTGGCGATTGAAGAGTTTGATGAAGACTTGGTCAATGAATTACGTGGTCGAGCGAATGATGTTATTTTGACCCGTGCTATTGCTAAAGAAGAAAAGCTGGGCGATGCGAAACCTGCTGAAGACTTATTAACAATGGAAGGCATGAATGAAACGCTTGCCTATGAACTTGCAAGTCGTGGTGTTGTGACTATGGATGACTTGGCAGAGCAGTCTGTTGATGAATTAATGGATATGACTGAACTAGATAAAGATGCTGCCGGTAAATTAATTATGACAGCGCGAATTCCCTGGTTTGAATCAGACGATGATGAGGAAAATGATTAATGGCTGAAGTTACTGTCAGTGAATTTGCTACCGATGTCGGTGTGCCTGTTGATCGCATACTTGATCAATTGGTAGAAGCCGGACTTCCAAAGAAAAAAGCAGATGATGTAATTTCGGACTCTGAGAAATCCGAGTTGCTCGCTTTCCTCAGGAAAAAACATGGTAAGGACGACGAGTCTAAAACTAAAAAGATTACATTACGACGAAAAACGGTTAGCGAACTTAAAGTTAACGTTGCCGGCCAAGGCCGAGCTAAGCCAACTTCGAAAACAGTTAATGTTGAGTTTCGTAAGAAACGTACTTACGCAAAACGTAGCGATCTAGCGGAAGAAGCGAAGCAGAAAGAAGAAGCTAAAGCGGCAAAATTAGCAGAAGAACAGGCTGCTGCTGAAGCTGAAGAAGCGAAAAAACGTGCAGAAGAGGAAGCTGCAAGATTAGCAGAAGAGCAAGCCGCCGCTGAAGCAAAAGCACAGGAAGAAGCTGAACAAAAAGCAGCAGAAGAAAAGGCCGCCGCTGAAGCAGCTGCTCAAGCAGTGGTTGAACCAGTTGCAGCAGCTCCTGCTGCTCCTGTCGTCGAGCAAACCGATTCAAAGAAACCGAGTGGTAAAGAGAAAAAAGAACGTACCCGCCATGGTCGTGAAGAACTACATGTAGCGTCGAAAGGCTCTGGTCGAAGACGCAATAAAAAACCAAAAAGACAGACTGTTGTTCAACAAACAGGTAATCAACAGCATGGTTTTGAAAAACCAACAGCGCCAGTCGTAAAAGATATTGATGTTCCTGAAAGTATTTCTGTTGCTGATTTAGCACAGCGTATGTCTGTTAAAGGTTCTGAAGTGATTAAAGTCATGATGGGCTTGGGCACGATGGCAACCATCAATCAGATTATCGATCAGGATACAGCGGCAATTGTTGTTGAAGAGATGGGGCATAACCCAAAACTGAAAAAAGAAAATGCGCTTGAAGAAGAGATGATTCAGGCTACGCAACAAGGCGGCGAACAAGTGACTCGAGCGCCTGTTGTGACAATCATGGGGCATGTTGACCACGGTAAAACATCGCTACTCGATTACATCCGCCGTAGTAAAGTGGCATCAGGTGAGGCAGGTGGTATTACCCAACATATTGGTGCTTATCGTGTTAGCACTGATAATGGTGAAATTACATTTCTTGATACACCGGGCCATGAAGCCTTTACAGCAATGCGTGCGCGTGGTGCGAAAGTAACAGACATCGTTATTATTGTTGTTGCCGCTGATGATGGCGTTATGCCACAAACTGAAGAAGCCGTTAAGCATGCTAAAGCTTCTGAAGCACCAATCATTATCGCTATTAATAAAATTGATAAAGAAAATGCCGATCCGGAACGCGTCAAGCAAGAACTTTCGAAAATGGAAGTTATTCCTGAAGACTGGGGCGGTGATACACAGTTTATTAATGTTTCTGCGCATACAGGTGAAGGTGTTGATTCATTATTGGAAAGTATTCTATTACAAGCAGAAATACTCGAGCTAAAAGCGGTTGCCACTGGTGCAGCTTCAGGTGCTGTTATTGAAGCGCGACTGGATAAAGGTCGTGGTCCTGTAGCAAGTTTGCTTGTGCAGGGTGGTACTTTAAATAAAGGTGATGTTGTTTGGTACATGAATCCACAAGATGTATTAATTGTCGGTAGAATGGCATTAACTGGAAATTACGATGCTTCAAAAACTATTGCAGTTGCTGGAGAAAATGTAGAAAATAGAAAATATTATAAAACAATTACAGGAGCTAATATTTCTTCTATATTTGATCAGAAATCTATTAAA
>JBMZNW010000162.1:0-242 GCA_049619915.1 Gammaproteobacteria bacterium | reverse complement strand
TCGTGTCAGAGCAATGATAGATGACACTGGTAGCGAAGTCATGACTGCGGGTCCTTCGACGCCAGTAGAAATTCTTGGTCTATCAGGTACGCCTAATGCCGGTGATGAAATGATTGTTGTGCCTGATGAAAAGAAAGCGCGTGAAATTGCTTTATTTAGACAAGGTAAATACCGTGAAACCAAGATGGCACAACAACAAGCATCCAAGCTTGAAAATGTTATGAATCAAATGAAAGAAGGTG
>JBMZNW010000161.1:0-4695 GCA_049619915.1 Gammaproteobacteria bacterium | reverse complement strand
ATCAACCAACTCAAGTACATTTGTTGTTGATTGTTTAGTAATAGCCAGCAGTGTTGCCGGTTCGCCATTAAAGCGGACAATTTCCGATGGCTCTTCAGTCGAACGAGATAGTTCCGCTAAATTACCTAAAGGCACAATGCCATCGGCAGTAACAACAGGGTAATCTGCCAATGTATCCGGGTTTGTATTCGTGCCTTCTATTCTGACTATCCATTGCCCGTCATCGGTTTTGACATCACCTGCCGATACATCACGAAAATAACTTCTTACTGTATCTGTTAAATCAGCAGGAGTAATTCCCAGTCCTTCAAGCCGTTCAGGATAAAATTTGATATGTAATTCCGGATCATTAAGACCTAAGTCATTAATACGATCGACACCTTTTACGCGTTCAAGATCTTTTTTAATATTCCGCGTTTGACGTCTTAAGTTTTCATCATCACCGGCACTGGTAATAGCAATACTGGCAGAGGGATAAGCATTCGAAGTCGTGACTTCAAAGATAAAGGGATCTTCTGCTTGATCGGGTAATTGATCGTTATAAGCATTTTGTACTTCGCGGCGTAGGTTGTTTAAACGTTTATCAAAAGTTCTTTCATCTAACTGATTAAAGCGAATTAAAATATTCGATATACCCGCACGGCTAGTACTGGATATAAAACGAATATCCTGAATGGTGCTTCTAATTGTATCTTCTAAAGGATCAGTAATGCGTTTCTCAACATCTTTCGATGACGCACCGGGAAGAAAGGTTGTTATGTTGACCCAGTTAAAATTAATTTCTGGATCTTTAGCGCGCGGCATATCCAAATAGGAAAGAAAACCAATAACCAGTACCAGACCAAAAGTCAGGTTCGCCAACACATGATTATTTAGGAAGCGTTCTAAAAAAGACATGTTAGTTTGTAACGCTTACATTATCTGCTTCTTTTAAAGAAAAATGTCCTTCAATAACGAGAGGTGTATCAATAGGTAAAGTGGTTGGGCTGGCTCGGCCCGCTTGAGCCGTTGGTATAGAAATAAAGTGTGCAACTTCATTTTCAACACTAAAGACACCGAGTTTACCATTACGATTGACTAAAAATTCGCCGGGAATATGTGCGCGTGTATCGCGCCATACTAATTTTCCGGCAGCGCCGGGTAATGCGGGTTCAGCTTTAAATAATAAACGTACTTCTCTGTTACGTGTTTCCGTATTAATGGCCGGCATAACCGTTCGTAATTCAACTGGATATTTTTTTCCGGCATGTTCAAAAAATAATTCAGTGGACTTTGTAATTTGATCGGTATCCTGAGTAAAAGCTTGAGCAGATAATTCTAGTTGCTCAATATCCATTATTTTTACCAGAGCAGTGCCGACATTTGTAAACTGTCCTACAGCGCTAGTACGTTCAACAATTAATGCACGAAATGGACTTTTAACAGCGCAACGCGATTCATTGATTCCTGCCATTTTCAGATCAGCTTTCGCACCTCTTAGTTCGGCACGCAATACAGCCAATGCGGATTCGCGTTCGTCTAATAGTTCTTCCGATACTGATTGCTTTAAGGTCAGCGTTTTGGTTCTTGCTAGACGACGCTTAGCTAATTCGATTTGTGCATTGAGTGCGTCTATTCTTGATCTGGACTCTTGACTAGCCAGTTTGTAATCTGAGCAATCAAGCATGGCCAAAGTGCTACCGGCTTCAACAATATCTCCGACACGAACAGGGAGTTCTTTTACTTGTGCGGTAATACGGGCACTAATGGTGCTTTCATTTAAGCTGATAACGGTCGCAGGCGCAGAACGTTCCGGATAAATAGCAATATCCGAAAGCGGCGCGGTATTAACGTTTATTTTTTCATTTGCAAACGCATGACTTGAAATGAAAAAAATGAAACAAGTAATGGATAAAAAACTTTTCATTAAAATTAATTCTTGAAATTCTTTAGACGAATTTTATCATCAAATCGTTTCAATTTGCTGACAATTTAATTGATGCTTGTTAACAAATAAAGTTTATCTTCAGGCAGATTTTAACATTTTAGCGGCATTAGCAAGACTTTCATCAGTCACTTCCATGCCTGCCAGTAAGCGGGCGACTTCATTGATCCTTTCGGCTTGCTGTAATGTTTCGACCTGAGTAAAGGTTTGCTTTGCTTTTGTTGTTTTGTTTACTCTTAAATGGTGGTGACCACAGGAAGCGACTTGTGCCAGATGTGTCACGCATAGGATTTGTCGATGTTCGGCCAAACGGTGTAATAATTTACCGACGATTTCAGCAACGCCGCCGCTGATACCTGCATCAACTTCATCAAAGATCATCGTTGGTATACCGCTATCTTTTGAGCCGATAATTTGAATGGCTAAACTTAGACGAGACAATTCACCACCGGAAGCGACTTTCGTAATCGAACGTAAAGGTTGACCCGGATTCGTTGAAACCAAAAAAGAAATTTTATCCATGCCATATTGATGCGGTACTTCGTCATCCATTTTTTCCAGATCGATTTTAAATTGACCGCCAATAGCCAGTTCATTCATTTTTTCGGTAATGGCTTTCGAAATTTTTTCAGAGGCTTTGTTTCTTTCTTTTGTTAATTTATCCGCTAGTTTGAAATAGCTTTCGGTTAATTCAGCTTTCTTTTTTTGTAATTGCTCGTGTTGTTCCTGTCCACCTTCAAGTTGATTTAATTGTGTTGTTAATAATGTCAGGTGTTCAGGTAGGGCTTCTGGTTTTACTTTATGTTTTCTTGCCAGCTCATGTAATTTATCCAAACGACTTTCAATAGAGGCAAGTTGATTACCATCCATATTGAACTTGTCTATATAACTCTTTAATTCATGGCTAGCTTCTTCGATTTGAATGGTTGCGCTTTCCAGAAGTTTATTAATATTTTCCAATTCATTATCAAATTGGCAAAGTTCACTAATTTCTTTTTGATGAATGGCTAGTCTGTTGCCGATTGCTGCATCAGATTCAGATAAGTCTGAAATAATAGCTTGGCATGAATCAAATAGTCGCTGTGAATGCGCCTGACGTTTATGTTCTTCGGTTAACTCTTCGTATTCTGATTCGCCAATACTAAGTTGTTCGAGTTCTTCGATTTGATAACGCAGCAAGGTCAACCTTGCTTCATAGTCTTCACCTTCCGTTTTGAAATTGTCGAGTTGCTCGTTAACCTGTTTCCATTCCTGCCAGGTGTTTTGCAATTCATTTAGTAAGTTTTGATATGAACCAAACTGATCCAACAGTTCGCGCTGTGTTTTTGGTTTTGATAAGGATTGATGCGCATGTTGTCCGTGTATATCGATGAGAGATTCGCCGATTTCTTTTAATGTTTGTACGGGTACAGGTGTATTGTTGAGATAAGCGCGCGAACGTCCATCTTTTGTAATGGTTCTTCTTACAAATAATTCCTGTTCGGTGTCACCCTCAGAGACAAGTTCCAGCTCAATTAATTTATTTGAAACAACTGGGTTATCTGAAACTGAAAAGACAGCAGTAATGTCTGTTTTATCGGCACCGCCGCGAATCAGGTTTGTATCAGAGCGATTCCCCAGTATTAGTCCTAAGGCATCCAGTAATATCGATTTACCTGCACCGGTTTCTCCGGTTAATACAGTCATGCCTGAATTAAAATCAATATTCAGCTTATCTATTACGGCAAGATCGTTAATGACAAGTTGTCTTAACAATTTAATCTACCTCAGAAAAAGCACGCATAATGATTTCATTTGCTCCAGTGAAGCTTCTCACGAAGTATATGAAACTGATCATGTTCGAGCGGATGAATAAGACGAATCTTTTTATCTTTTTTCTTAACGCGCACACGATCTCCCGGTGCCAATTCTAGGTAAGCTTCTCCATCCAGTGTCAAACGTGCTTGATCAACTTCCTGAGTTCCGATAACAATTTCGATGCAACTGCTTCCATCGATAACAATTGGTCTGTTCGTTAAAGAATGCGGACAGATTGGCACAAGTAATAATGCATCTAGCGAAGGGTGTATGACCGGGCCGCCACTGGAAAGAGCATAAGCAGTAGAGCCTGTTGGCGAAGAAACAATGATGCCATCAGAACGATGCCTATGTACAAACGAGCCATTAATATGCGTTTCTAATTCAACTAATCGCGCAATATTCCATTTCTGGATGATGACATCATTCATAGCATACTCTTCACAGATGCATTCGCCATCACGGAAAACCTGTCCTCGGAGAAGAAAACGAACATCTTCGACATAATGGCCGTTTAATATTTCGTCCATATTTTTTTCAATGTCGTCGGCTGGAATATCCGATAAGAAACCAACATGTCCGAGATTGATACCCAGTAACGGCGTATCTGAGTCACAGAGTATGCGGGCTGCCATCAACATCGTGCCATCACCGCCAATGGCAATGACTAAGTCACAATGTTGGGCCAATTCAGTCGCAGGATAGACATCTAAACCATGATTTTCGAGCAAATCGGAGCAACAGCTATCAAGGATGACTATTTGCTCACGCGTCGCTAAATAGTCGATAACTTCCTTCAGCGTCTTCTGAATGGCTTTTACACCCGAATTGGTAATCAGTCCTACTCGTTTAAACATCGTTTTTCAGTAATCTTCTAGTGTTTTTTGGCAAACATAACATGCCCGGCAAATGTGACCAATATTCTGAAATTAAACAGTAATTAATTTCTAAATATTAAGAATTTTGCACTCTAT
>JBMZNW010000160.1:0-4699 GCA_049619915.1 Gammaproteobacteria bacterium | reverse complement strand
AATTCGGGGAATTCACTGCTGATGAACTAATGCATTCAATGAATCTAATCTTCAAAAATTTTAAGAATGTATTGGATACTACTTACGTAAAGTCGATACCATACCAATATAACTTTCAGAATGAATACGGAGGCGGGAATTTACATTCTGACTTAAACCAAATCGTTGCATATATACAAGCTAATCAATTTGCAAACATCCCACCATTTCTTAATAGAGCTATCCACTATCAAGCTACAATCGGTATTTGGGATAAAAAACTAAAGAGAAATAGCAAAGCTGAACAAATAAGTTTAGATAAAGAAGCAGACAGGATCAAACTTGTATCTGAACACCTTAATTCTGTCATGTCTACATCTGATCAATTTTTTACAGACTTACGTAACAAAGAAAAGGAATTGGATAATTTTATTAATCAGAAACGATCTCAGTTATCAGAAATTGAATCGATGCTAGAAGCTTCACGACAGCATGTAAATGAAATTACTGAATTAAACTCCACGTCTACCTCTCTAACCGAAAAAAACTCAGCACTACACGAATCCAACTTAGAAAGAGATGCCAGTATTAAGAATCTTCTTTCAAGCATAAAAAATCAACAAAATGCGAGTGGGAAACTTACAGATCAAATACAATCCACTTACAATGAATATGTAAAAATACTTTCAGAGCTCAATACTGATTTCGATGAGGCTCTGAATATTGTGAAATCTAAAACTGAATATTTTGAAGAACGTAACGAATATCTTAATGATCTAATTGGGCGTGAAGTTGGTGCCTCATTATTTGAAACATTTAAGCAAAGAAAAAAAGAATTGGCATCATCAGTAACATTTTGGAAGTGGTCAGTGCCAGCGATGACCATTGCAACTATTTTTTGGATTTTCTTTTTATTTGGAAATGGTGATATATCAGAATTGACGATAGAACTATTTGCAATCAATACTTTAAAAACGATACCTGCTATTTTTCTATTGTTATTTTCGATTTCTCAATATTCTAAGGAAAGACACTTTCAGGAAGAGTATGCATTTAAATCTGCTGTTGCTTTAACAGTAAATGCTTATGCTGATCAATTAATGGATACTAACAATAAAGATAAGTTAATAATGGATTCAGTAACTGAAATTTACAAAACGCCTATGGAACAGTCGAAAAGTAAGGAAAAAGACTCGAAAACAGCTGTAGAAACTGCGAAAGGCCTAGCGGATGTTGCTAAATCCTTGGCGAGCAGAAGTTGAATATAACTATTGGTGGTAAGCTTTGAATCTTGAATTAAATGGTGGCTATGGGCAGACTTGAACTGCCGACATCAGCATTATGAATGCTGCGCTCTAACCAACTGAGCTACATAGCCATTATTTGAAATTGATTTTTCTGCCTTCGTAAACAGAAAGGAGCGAGATTGTCTTTTCTCTGGCCTTACTTGTCAAGAATAGCTTTAGTGTCGATTCTTAATAATTTTGCGAAATCCGCTTAATTAACGCGTACCAAAAATCACCATCGTTTTACCCGAGGCGGAAATCAGATGGTCTTCTTCCAGACTTTTTAGTACTCGACCAACCATTTCACGCGAACAACCGACAATACGACCTAATTCTTGGCGGGTAATACGAATTTGCATGCCATCCGGGTGAGTCATCGCATCAGGTTCTTTGCAAAGATCTAATAAAGTGCGCGCAACACGGCCTTTTACGTCTGTAAATGCCAGATCACTGACTTTTCTGCTAGTGCGGCGCAGGCGCATTGCCATTTGTGAGGCGATGGAAAATAACAATTCGGGGAATATGCTGTGAAGGCTTTGTACTTTTTCGTAACTGATTTTAGCAATTTCAGATTTGGTTCTAGCACGAACAAATGCAGTGCGGTTGCCTCCTCCTGAGAATAGCCCTATTTCGCCAAAAAATTCACCGGCATTAAGGTAAGCCAGTACGATTTCATTACCTTTGCTATCTTCAATCATCACTGTGACAGAGCCTTTGACGATGTAGTACAAGTCATTAGAAGGATCGCCTTCTTTGATGATTAGTTGTTTCGCGGCATAGGCTTTTTGATGACAGTGCTCTAAAAAACGGTCTATTATCGTCCCTTCTTTGACTGAGCTTTGAATCGCCATAATTCTTGTCCTCGATTATTCACGGCTGCTAACTGAGTATGAACTATGTTACTCTTTTCCCAGAAAATCAACCGCTTGGAGTTTATAAATTGGATATTAAGGTAAGTTGGGCTGGCGAGGCTGCATTTGTTGGCGAATCAGGTTCAGGGCATAAAGTTGTGATGGATGGACCACCGGAAGGTGGCGGTCGCGATCTGGGGCCAAGACCTATGGAAATGCTGTTATTGGGAACAGGTGCTTGTAGTAGTTATGACGTCATATCGATTTTGAAAAAGTCCCGACAAGACGTGAAATCCTGTCAGGTGGAAATTAGTTCTGAACGTGCCGATAGCGAACCAAAGGTATTTACCAAGATTCATATTCATTTCAAAGTGTCAGGTGTAAATTTAAAAGAAAAGCAGGTAGAAAGAGCCGTTTCTTTGTCAGCGGAAAAATATTGTTCGGCTTCTATCATGCTCGGCGCAACAGCCGAGATATCACATGATTATGAAATTCTTGAAGCAGAAGGTGTTTTATAACGGTGTTCGTTTAGTTGTTCCGTGACACGTTTTAGTAGATTCGTTTCATCTTCACCTTTACGCCAGGAAGTCGCAGCGATTACTGTTGGTATCTTCTTATGGTTTTCAGGTAGCTTGAAACGGTTAAGTTGAAACTTAATTTTTCTGGCCAGTTTATTGGCAGCCGCTTCACCGGTTTCAGGTAATATCAGTAGAAAGTCTGACATATTCCAGTGACCAACGTCATCGACCCAACGAAGCTTATCACGCAAGATCATTGCAATGGCCTGATTAATACTTTCATTATTCATATCAGAATCAGGCGCAACTCTTAGCATAATTAATGAGAGTGGGTTGAAATAGCGGCGGCTGCGGGAAACGTGTAATGATAATTTATTTAATATACCGTGACGGGTGTACAAGCCAGTACGTTCTTCGACTTGTTCAAAACCAAACTGTGCCTGATTTTCTGATAAGTTATTGAACTTAACCAGACAACCTATTTCAGCAATGTCATCAAATTCATCTTCTAAAGATTTTGACAGGTAATTAAAATTAAAAAGTGTGTCGTTGCTAGGGCTATTGATATGTTGGCGTGCAATTCTTTCAGAGATCGGAAAAATATTTGTGCCGGGTAATTCTGAGCGCATATGACCAATAAGTTGTCTGGCTTCCAGCCCGACTTGTTCACACAGTGTTTTGTTTACCCAAATAATTCTGTTATCAGAATTAACCAGAAATATGCCGACTGGCATGAGATGCAATAAAGACAGTACGTTATCCGAATCTAAAGTTGGTAGTTGAATCACAGTAGACACCCTAATTTATGTTTATCGTTTATAGAGTTATCGACGCCAATCGATGAAACTTTAGCGATAAATGAGAGTGCTGCAGAGCTTCTAAGTTATTGAAATTAATAAATAATTAGTTCAAAACAGCAGTAAGCTATTGATATGTAAGGATACTGAAAAGTAGCTTGTTAGAGGCTATTCGGATCGTGTCATCATTTTTGCTGGCCCGGTTATGATTTTGTGGAACAAAGCCATTTGATTGTTCGTATCTGTTTTGCGGTAGATATGCTTTAGGTGCGTTCTTATTGTTGAAATACTGATATGTAATGCTTTTGATGCTAATTCAACATCAGGGTTGTCTAGGAGTTGTGAAACAACGCGCGACTCAGCTGGTGTTAAGTTATAGATTTTATGCAATGTTTCTTCGAGAGAGGGTAATTCTTTCTTTTCAGGGGCCTCTTTGTTTTTATCTAACGCTAAACGGATAGTTGTTTTTAAGTCGATATCTCTTAAAGGTTTATTAATATAACCATAGGCATTTGTCTCTTTCGCGCGTTCCAGTGTTTTGTCATCGCTATGCGAAGTGACATAAACCACGGGGATATGAAAGTTATTCATAATAACGTCGGCGGTATCAATACCATCAAGTCCTTTACCAAGATTAATATCCATTAAAATCAAATCAGGTTTCTGATTTCTTATTTTATCTATAGCGTCAGCGCCTGAGGAAGCAATGTCAGTTACGACGAAGCCAAACTTTTCAAGATACAATTGCATGACGCTCGCTGTAGTACGGTCATCATCAACAATTAGTATTTGTTCGCCTGCCATTATTATTCCTTACGACGCTAAAATTGAAAAAATTATTATACAGAACATTTTTAAAATAACTCTATATTAATTGTGGGAAAAAAACCCGAATATAGAGTATAAATCTTAGACAAAAAGTGAAAAATATTGCTTAAATATTTTCCGGATTGCGAGCACGTTTTATATAGAATCGGTAGACATCATTAATAAGTTCAAACTTAATGATTTCATGTTTAGTTCGCGCACAGTAGGCTTCAAAGTCAACCTGTGAATGAGGATCTGTTGCTTCAACTAAAAGAACTTCATCAGCGTTCATTTTATTCAGCAAGACTTTCGTCTTAAGAATGGGAAGAGGGCAATTCAACCCCTTGGCATCAAGGGATTGAACTATATTGATTTGATTGTCTGTTTCTGAGTTCATCAATAGGCTTTAATAAAATATTAAAGCCTATTGTATTAAACTACGGTCTTAAAAAGAAGCTTGT
>JBMZNW010000159.1:0-4731 GCA_049619915.1 Gammaproteobacteria bacterium | reverse complement strand
GTTCTTGATTTATCTGAATTAATCAAAGAAATGGAAGATAAATTTGGTGTTTCAGCTGCTGCCGCTGCTGTGGCAATGCCTGCGGGTGCTGCTGCTGGTGGTGACGCTGGTGCTGCTGAAGAAAAAACCGAGTTTGACGTTGTTATGTCTAGCTTTGGTGATAACAAAGTTGCTGTTATTAAAGCAGTACGCGGTATTACCGGTCTTGGTTTGAAAGAAGCAAAAGAAATGGTTGAAGGCGCTCCTACAACTGTTAAAGAAGGCGCAAGCAAAGAAGAGTCTGAAGACATCAAGAAACAGCTTGAAGAAGCTGGTGCATCAGTCGAAGTTAAATAACTTCAATTGCAGCGTTTAAATAAGATTACAAAGCTTGCAGGCAACAACTGTTGCCTGTGGCTTTGTTTCGCTTATTGAAATTACCGATTAATTTTTAGTCGGTCTCTGTGAATATTTAGTTTGAATATTCACTATATGATAAACATTATTATTTGAGGAATTGTAATGGCCTATTCCTATACAGAAAAGAAACGCATCCGAAAGGATTTTGGAAAACGCTCCAGTATTATGGAGATTCCTTATCTGGTTGCAACACAGATTGAATCATTTGCTCGATTTATACAAGTCGAAGCTAAACCTGAAGAAAGAAATGATATTGGCTTGCAAGCAGCATTCAAATCAGTCTTTCCTATTGTCAGTTTTTCAGGTAATGCCGCATTAGAATATGTTGGTTATAACTTAGGTACGCCAGTATTTGACGTTAAAGAATGTCAACTTCGTGGTTTAACCTATGCCTCGTCTTTAAGAGTTAAAGTGCGTTTAGTTATTTATGATAAAGACGCAGGTCTTAATAACAACAGTCAAAGAAGTAAAGGAACAAGAAGTTTATATGGGTGAAATGCCATTAATGACCCCTACTGGCACTTTTGTTATCAATGGTACCGAGCGTGTGATCGTTTCACAAATGCATCGTTCACCAGGTGTCTTCTTTGAACATGATAAAGGTAAAACCCACTCGTCTGGTAAGTTGCTTTATTCAGCGCGTGTGATTCCTTACCGTGGTTCTTGGTTGGATTTTGAATTTGATGCGAAAGATTTGGTTTATTGTCGAATTGACCGCCGCCGTAAAATTCATGCAACGATTCTTCTACGTGCATTAGGTTACAGCACTGAAGAAATACTCGATATTTTCTTTGATACCGATACGTTCCAAGTTTCAAGTAAAGGCATTACATTGGAACTAGTTGCTGAGCGTTTACGTGGTGAAACGGCATCGTTTGATATCACAACGAAAGGCAACAAAGTTATCGTAGAAAAAGAACGTCGTATTACTGCGCGTCATATTAGAGAGATAGAAAAAGCAGGTTTAACCTCATTAACTGTTCCTGCTGAATTTTTGATTGGGAAAGTCGTCGCTAAAGATATTGTTGATATCGTTGATGAAGAAACCGGCGAACTTATCTTCCCTGCGAACACTGAAATTACCGAAGAGCTGCTTGAGCACTTAAGCGAATATAAAGGTAAAGGTCTTGAAATTGAAACTATCTATACCAACGAGTTGGATAGTGGTTCGTTTATGGCGGATACGCTGCGTGCTGATCCAAGTAATAATCAACTGGAAGCGCAGATTGAAATCTATCGCATGATGCGTCCAGGTGAGCCGCCTACAAAAGATGCAGCAGAGAATCTGTTCAAGAATTTATTCTTCAGTGCTGATCGCTATGATCTTTCTGCGGTTGGACGAATGAAATTTAATCGTCGTGTTGGTCGTAAAGAAGCAGAAGGTGAAGGCGTACTATCAAACGAAGATATCGTTGCTGTTATGCAAGTCTTGCTTGATATTCGTAATGGTAAAGGCATTGTTGATGATATCGACCATCTTGGTAATCGTCGTATTCGAAGCGTGGGAGAAATGGCAGAGAACCAGTTCCGTGTCGGACTTGTTCGAGTTGAACGTGCTGTGAAAGAACGCTTAAGTCTGGCTGAATCTGAAGGCTTAATGCCACAAGAGATTATTAATGCCAAACCTGTTTCTGCTGTTATTAAAGAGTTTTTTGGTTCGAGTCAGTTGTCTCAGTTTATGGATCAAAACAATCCTTTATCAGAAATCACACATAAACGGCGTATTTCTGCATTAGGCCCAGGTGGTTTAACACGCGAACGTGCTGGCTTTGAAGTGCGTGACGTACATCCAACGCATTATGGTCGTGTTTGTCCGATTGAAACACCTGAAGGACCAAACATTGGTTTGATTAACTCATTAGCGATTTATGCGCGAACCAATGAATACGGTTTTCTGGAAACACCTTACCGTAAAGTAACAGACGGTAAAGTGACAGACGAAATTGAATACTTGTCTGCTATTGAAGAAGGCGATTATGTCATCGCGCAAGCAAGCGCAACAATAGATGCTGGTGGTAATTTGATTGATGAATTAGTTTCTGCGCGATTCCAGAATGAATTCACCATGTCTACGCCAGACAAGATTAATTATATGGACGTCTCACCTCGACAAATCGTGTCGGTGGCATCTTCATTGATTCCATTCCTTGAGCACGATGATGCGAACCGTGCATTGATGGGTTCAAACATGCAACGTCAGGCTGTACCAACATTAAGAGCGGATAAGCCTTTAGTCGGTACCGGTATGGAAAGACGTGTTGCGATTGATTCAGGTGTCACGGTTGTTTCTGAACGTGGTGGTGTTGTTGATTCTGTTGATGCAAGCCGCATTGTTATTCGTGTGAACGATAATGAAGTTATTGCAGGTGAACCTGGTGTTGATATCTATAACCTGACGAAATATACACGTTCGAATCAGAACACCTGTATTAACCAGAAACCGTTGGTTAAAACAGGCGATAAAATCACCAAAGGCGATGTGCTTGCAGACGGTCCTTCTACTGATATGGGTGAGTTGGCATTAGGTCAGAATATGCTGGTTGCTTTCATGCCGTGGAATGGTTACAACTTTGAGGATTCGATCTTACTTTCTGAAAAGTTGGTTAAAGAAGATCGCTATACCACGATTCATATCGAAGAATTAACCTGCGTTGCGCGTGATACTAAATTAGGTTCTGAAGAAATTTCTTCAGATATTCCTAATGTTAGCGAAAGTGCTTTAAACAAACTGGATGAATCTGGTGTTGTTTATATCGGTGCAGAAGTTAATGTTGGCGATATTCTTGTTGGTAAAGTCACACCTAAAGGTGAAACGCAATTAACACCAGAAGAAAAACTCCTTAGAGCTATCTTTGGTGAAAAAGCCTCTGATGTAAAAGACACTTCATTACGTGTGCCTTCAGGCATGAACGGTACGGTTATCGATGTACAGGTTTTCACTCGTGACGGTGTTGAGAAAGATGCGCGTGCACTGGAAATTGAAGAAGCAGAATTAAACAGTGTTAGAAAAGACTTAAACGACCAGCTTCGTATTATGGAAGCCGGTGTTTATCAGCGTATTGAAAAACTGTTAGTCGGCAAAGTTGCTTCTGGTGGTCCTTCTGGTTTGAAAGCCGGTGATAAGATCACTAAGGAATACCTTGATGAAACAACTCGCGAAAAATGGTTTGAAATTCGTCTTGAAAACGATAGCGCGAATAAACAATTAGAAGATGCAGCACAGCAGTTTGAAGCATTAAAAGAAGACTTTGATCGTCGCTTTGAAGAAAAGCGTGCAAAGATTACTTCTGGTGATGATTTAGCGCCGGGTGTCTTGAAAATGGTTAAGGTTTATCTTGCTGTTAAACGTCGTGTTCAGTCAGGCGATAAAATGGCCGGTCGTCATGGTAACAAAGGTGTAATTTCAACCATTGTTCCTGTTGAAGATATGCCACATATGGAAGACGGTACACCGGTTGATGTTGTCTTGAATCCATTGGGTGTTCCTTCTCGAATGAACGTCGGACAGATTCTAGAAACGCATTTGGGTTGGGCAGCAAAAGGTGTCGGTAATAAAATTGGTAAAATGCTAGAGCAACAGCAAGAGTCTCAAGCAACTGAAATCAGAAAGCTTTTAGATAAAATTTACAACGCTAGCGGTAAAAAAGAAGATCTCGACTCGTTTTCAGATGAAGAAATTATCGAGCTTGCACATAACTTGAAAAATGGTGTGCCAATGGCAACACCGGTTTTTGATGGTGCGACAGAAAAAGAGATTAAAGCAATGTTGGCTATTGCTGAGCTTCCGGAAGATGGCCAAATGACATTATACGATGGTCGCACCGGCGATAAATTTGAACGTCGAGTCACCGTTGGCTACATGTATATGCTGAAGCTGAATCACCTTGTTGATGACAAGATGCATGCACGTTCAACTGGTCCATATAGTCTGGTTACACAACAACCGCTTGGTGGTAAAGCACAATTCGGTGGTCAACGTTTTGGTGAGATGGAAGTTTGGGCGCTTGAAGCGTATGGCGCTGCTTATACCTTGCAGGAAATGCTGACTGTTAAATCAGATGATGTGAATGGTCGTACCAAAATGTATAAAAACATTGTTGATGGCGATCATCATATGGAAGCAGGCATGCCTGAGTCATTTAATGTATTGGTTAAAGAGATTCGATCATTAGGTATCGATATCGAACTCGATCAATAGGACAGACCAGAATGATTGATATGAATATTAATGTTTCAATTTTCGGATTAGTTTCCGAACAAATCTCCATAGGAGGCACACCTTGAAAGATTTACTCAAGCTATTAAAGCAACAAGGACAGGTTGAAGAATTTG
>JBMZNW010000158.1:2809-4758 GCA_049619915.1 Gammaproteobacteria bacterium | reverse complement strand
AACTATAAATATCCGTTCTGAAATCGATATTCGGATCTTTTTCAATTTGTTCGGGTGACATGTATGAAATTGTTCCCTGAAGTTGTTCCAGATCGGTAAACGATGTGACTTTTTTACTGGAAAGCGTTTTTCTCGGTTTGTTAACAACTTCTTCGCTACTGCCATCAGGGTTCCAGACTTTTGCTAAACCCCAATCCATTAATAGTACTTCGCCGTAAGGACCGACCAGAATATTTTCAGGTTTAATATCTCGATGAATAACACGGTGATTATGTGCATATTCCAAACCATGTGCGACTTGAATAATAACGTTAATCAATTGTGTTAAATCGTAACGTTCTCGATAATCTAATAATTCACGAAGTGTGTAGCCATGAACCAATTTCATGGTGAAGTAGTAATGACCATTTGAATCACGGCCTATTTCATACGTAGGTACTGTATTAGGATGTTGCAGTAAGGCGCTGGCGCGCTTCTCTTAAAAAACGTTTTTGTTCTATCGGGTCATCAGCAAATTCTTTTTTAAGTTTTTTATAACAAACAATTCGTGATAGATATAAATCTTTGCAGGATTGAATAATGGCTTTGCCGCCTTTTGCAATGGTTTTGAAGTAGGCATAGCGCATGTTTGGATTAAGCTTTTCGGGAAGCTCTTTATCCGTGCTTTCCAGATAGATCATTGCATAATCATCACTTGGTGGCTCTGGAAAACGAGTCATGTTTTTACACCTGTGTTTTTTAAACGGTTATAACTAATTATAAGTCAGTTAAATGATTTGGCATTAATATTTAGCAGAAATACATGCAATGTTTTATCTATAATTTAACTAAAACTGTGATTAAGCAGGCATATTTAATAATTCCACTATAACTATTTATGAACTAGCGAATATTACTGCTAGTCTATTAACTATGCGTATTATTAAACTATTTTTAATTGCTACTTTTTTTAGTCTGTCTGTTTCCGCTGAAACGGTCTATAAGACGCGTGATGAGCAAGGTAATATTATTTTTTCAGATAAACCTACCGAAGGTGCTGAAGAGATAAAAATTCAGGAAGCGCAAACGCTGAATTTACCCATGCCGAAAAGAATCGGTGGACGAGCTACGACAAAACTATCGCCGAAAGCGATTAACTACACTGAATTTAAGATTATTAATCCGCAGCATGACAGCACCATCCATAGTAATGAAGGTGTGATCGATGTTTCAGCAACATTAAATCCTGAACTCGATGGAAAGCATAGTGTTGTTTTTCTTATCGATGGTAAAGAAGTCGGTGCAGGTAAGTCTTTACAATTGTCTTTGGAGAATCTTGATCGGGGTACACATAATGTGACAGCGATGATTAAAGATGAAAAAAATAAAGTTTTAAAGCGATCAAATAATATAACGTTTCATCTTCGAAAAGCATCAAGGTTATTTAGAAATCGAGCTAATGGTGAAGGCACTAATTCAACGGCTAACCCCGCACCTGTAGCGCCAAGTGCTCCTTTATTATAATGATTTTAGCGAGGGTCTAATTTATGTATGCTAAACAAATGCGATTACTTTCATTCGTTTTTTTGAACTTATTTTTGGGTTTTTTTGGGAGCTTTTTTATTCACGGCTCTGTTGCAGAAACGGTTTATAAAACTGTGGATGAAAATGGCAATGTCATCTTTACTGATAAGCCCTCAGAAGAAGCAGAAACAATAAAAATTCAAGAATTAGAAAATACTATTGATAATCCAAATCCTGCGAAATATAAACCTAGTTCTCCTAAAGCTGAAAAGTTTAGTTATCAAAGCTTTACTGTAATCAGCCCTGAAAATGGCGCAGGTATTCGCAGTAACAGTGGCAATGTCAATATTTCTTTGAGTCTGAAACCTGCGCTGAATCCTGGTCACAAAATTGTTATTTCATTAGATGGAAAGCAAGTTGGTACGGGTCTTGGTGCGTCATTACAA
>JBMZNW010000158.1:0-2799 GCA_049619915.1 Gammaproteobacteria bacterium | reverse complement strand
TGTTGATCGAGGTACGCACACTATTAGCGCAAAAGTCATCGATAGTAATGGAAAAACACTGATATCCGCGTCGAGTAGTTTTTCTCTTCTACGCGCCAGTCAGTAAGCTTTTTAAACGTAGTAACAGTCGAACCTTCCTTTTAAATGCTTCTGTCCTGAAGCTGGTCTGCTTCTTGCTCTATTCTGTTTAACATAAAAATAACTTTTTTCGGTTTTCTATAAGTTATTGTTTTTATTGATACTAAAAAATACGATTAAATAGTTTAACAGGATTAAAACGTGAAAAGCGCACTAAAACAGTGCAATAATGTGCAGATTATGGGTATGCCGTCTGAAACGTCTCTACGGATAATTGATAATCTGGCTACAGCTGTATTGTTGTTTGATAGAGATCTTAAATTACAGTTTATTAACAGTGCAGCCGAACGCCTGCTGTATCTGAGTTATAACCGTGTTGCAGGGATGACACCAAAACAAATTTGGCCTGCATCTTCATATTTTTATGAAGTGATGTATCGCGCGTTTATTTCAGAAGCCACTTGTATTGAACGTGGTGTTGATTTGATTTTAGGTATAAATCATACCATTAAGGTGAACTGCATGATTACTCCCATAATAGTGCAGAATAAATCCGAAGAAATTTTGGTTGAATTAGTTGATGCCGATGCGTTTGTACGTGTCATGCATGAAACACGTCAACAAACTGTGCAGCAAGCAGCGAAAGATTCTATTCAAGGTATGGCGCATGAAATTAAAAACCCCTTAGGTGGAATACGTGGCGCGGCGCAGTTACTTGAAGGCGAATTAGAAGATGATGATTTACGCGAGTATACGCAAATCATTATTAATGAATCAGATCGTCTGAGAAATTTTATTGATCGTATGCTGACAACAAGTGGTCAGCCTGCGAAATCAAAAATGAACATTCATGAAGTACTCGAATATGTACTCTCGATTGTGAAAGCTGAAGATGCGAAGTCACAGAACATTATTAAAGACTATGACCCAAGTCTTCCTGATATCAGGGCAGATCGCGAGCAAATTATTCAGTCCGTATTAAATTTAGTACGTAATGCTATTCAAGCGATTAGTGAAAATGGCTCTATTACATTAAAGACGCGTATTCAAAGGAATGTGACTATTCAAGAGAAACTAAATCGATACGTTCTTGAACTTAATATTATTGATGATGGCCCCGGCGTTCCCAAGGAAATAGAGTCGGGTGTTTTTTATCCTTTGGTAACAGGCCGAGCAGAAGGCACCGGTCTTGGTTTATCCATTGCCCAACAACTTATTCAATCTCATGGAGGGTTGATAAATTATGAACGAAAAGAAGAACTCAGCTATTTCACCATCTTACTACCAATGGAATGCGATGATGAGTAAAGTCCAAAAGGTCTGGATAGTTGATGACGATAAATCCATCCGTTGGGTTTTGGAAAAAGCATTGCAAAAAACGGATGTAGAAATTCAGAGTTTTTCTACACCTCAAGAAGTCTTGAAAAAAATCAATCATGAAGAACCAGATGTGATTATCTCTGATATTCGTATGCCTGGTATGGATGGAATAGAACTACTTGATAAAATCAAACAACATTCACCTGATATTCCCGTAATTATTATGACGGCTTATTCGGATCTGGATCGTGCCGTTTCCGCATTTCAGGGTGGCGCTTATGAATATCTTTCAAAACCGTTTGATGTTGATGAAGTAGTGAGCCTGGTTAAAAAAGCGATAACGCATAAACAAAGCAATACTGAGATATCTGTACCTGCAGAGCTTGGCGATGCTACGTCGATTATTGGTTCGGCACCGGCTATGCAAGAAGTCTTTAAAGCAATAGGACGATTATCCAACTCTCATTTTACCGTGTTAATTACAGGCGAATCCGGAACCGGTAAAGAGCTTGTTGCTAGTGCTTTACATCAACATAGCCCAAGATCGAATCATCCTTTTATTGCGATTAATACAGCGGCTATTCCTAAAGATTTACTTGAATCAGAATTGTTCGGTCATGAGAAAGGTGCATTCACAGGCGCAAGCGGTCAACGTATTGGTCGTTTTGAACAAGCGAACAACGGGACATTATTTCTTGATGAAATTGGTGATATGCCAGCAGATTTGCAAACTCGGTTGTTACGTATCTTAGCGGAAGGTGAATTCTATCGTGTCGGTGGCCATGTTCCGATAAAGGTAGATGTGCGAGTAATTGCTGCAACTCACCAGAATCTGGAACAGTTGGTAAAAGAAGGTAAATTTCGTGAAGATTTGTTGCATAGGTTAAATGTAATAAGAGTGCATGTGCCGCCATTAAGAGAAAGAAGAACGGATATTGTTGAGCTAACAAATCACTTTTTACAATCTGCTGCAGTTGAGTTAGGTGAAGAAATAAAACAACTTGTACCTGAAACAGAAGAATATCTGACGCAATTATCCTGGCCGGGTAATGTCAGGCAATTGGAAAACTTTTGTCGATGGGTGACGGTCATGGCTTCGGGCGGAGAAATCCATATTGATGATTTACCACCTGAGTTGAGACAGGATACGGATGTGCTGGAAGTCTCCGATGAATGGGAAGCAACATTGAGGAAATGGGCTGAATCGAGTTTATCAAAAGGTGACTCTGAATTGTTACGTAGCGCCGTACCAAGGTTTGAAGCTATCTTAATCGAAGAAGCCTTGAAAAAATCCAGTGGTCGGCGTCAAGATGCAGCGAAATTACTCGGCTGGGGCAGGAATACGTTAACTCGTAAGATTAAACAGTTAGACTTAGATCTATAACACTGTTCTGACTTATT
>JBMZNW010000157.1:0-4899 GCA_049619915.1 Gammaproteobacteria bacterium | reverse complement strand
AAGTAGTTTGACCTGACGCTTACCAAGATTAATCATCGGTTCAATAGTAAAGGTCATACCTTTTTCTAGTCTTACGCCGGTATTGGGTTTGCCGTAATGCAAAATTTGCGGTTCTTCATGGAAGCTTTTGCCAATACCATGACCGCAATATTCACGTACGACAGAACAATTATTTTTTTCTGCAAGAGTTTGTATGTTATAGCCGATATCACCGAGGCTCACTCCTGGTTTAACCGTTTCAATACCTTTTTTCAAACAATCATAGGTTAGGTCTACCAATCTTTTTGCACGAATAGATGGTTCGCCGACAAAAAACATCTTACTACTATCGCCATGATAACCATCTTTAATAACAGTGATATCAATATTAATAATGTCGCCGTTTTTAAGTTTTTTCTCAGCCGGGATGCCATGACAAACTACATGGTTGATGGAAGTGCAAATCGATTTTGGGAAGCCTTTATAATTTAACGGCGCAGGAATCGCTTTTTGTTCATTAACAATGAAATCGTGGCATATTTTATCCAGCTCTTCTGTTGTTACGCCATTGACGACTTTCGGTCCGATCATTTCCAGTACATCGGCTGCTAGCCGACCGGCAATGCGCATTTTTTCGATTTCTTCGGCTGTTTTAATGGGTATAGGCATTTTTATTGTTTGCTCAGGAAGATAGATAGTTTGTTGTGCTAATTGTTCGATACCCGTGGTTCATGGAAATGGATGATTTTAGAGTGCTTCTATTTTTATTCTTGGCAAGGCGCGACGATGCGCATGGCTACTCCCTGTAAAGAGGAGCAACGCAGACAAGGATAAAAAGAGGTGTGCTGTAAATATGCATTTCCATGTATCACGGGTATATGGTATAAAGCGCTCGCGATTTTCGCAAATACTTAAATTTTAACCGTCACACGCACGCTACAACCATATATGGGGTGCCCGATTTCTTAAGGAAATCAGGTTGTTATATGGGGAGTGCGGAGGCTTAACCCTAACTTAGGAGAATACAACATGTCTAACGTCACCATGCGTGAAATGCTGGAGGCTGGTGTCCATTTTGGTCATCAAACCCGATACTGGAACCCCAGTATGGCACCATTCTTATTTGGTCAGCGTAATAAAATCCATATTATTAATTTAGAAAAGTCACTTCCTTTATACGAAGATGCAATGAATTTTGTCGGTAAGATGGCCGCCAGAAGAGGCAACATCTTATTTGTTGGCACCAAGCGAGCAGCTCAACCTATTATTGAAGCTGAAGCAACGCGATGCGGTATGCCCTATGTAAATCGCCGTTGGTTAGGTGGATTATTAACCAATTTCAAAACGGTGAAAGGTTCAATTAACCGCTTAAAAGAAATCGAAACCATGCAGACTGATGGCAGTTTCGAACGTATTAACAAGAAAGAACAATTAATGTTGGTTCGCGAACTGGATAAATTGAAAGCGAATTTATCTGGTATTAAAGATATGAAAGGCATTCCTGATGCGATTTTCATTATCGATGTTGGTTATGAAAATATTGCTGTTAGTGAAGCCGTTAAATTAGGTATTCCTGTTATCGGTGTCGTCGATAGTAACAACAGTCCAAAAGGCGTTGATTATGTTATCCCTGGTAACGACGATGCGATTCGTTCAATTTCACTTTATGCAAAAGGTGTCGCTGACGCTATTCTTGATAGTAAACAATCTGTTGCCCATTTAGGTGGCGGCGAAGACAGTGACGACTTGGTTGAGATTGATGAAACCGGTGCACCTGTTGAAGAAGAAGCTGCGGCAGCAAAAGTCACTAAAAAAACAGCTAAGAAAAAAGTAGCTAAAAAAGCAGATGCGGCAGAAGAAGCGCCAGCTGCTGAAGCTGACGAAGAAACTGCTGAAAAAGTAACCAAGAAAAAGGCGAAGAAAAAAGTCGCTAAAAAGAAGGTTGCGAAAAAAGTCAGCAAAAAATCAGCTGCGGAAGGTGACGAAGAGTAATCAGCTTACTTAATTTTGTTTAAGAATTTTTTAGAGGAAATAGATAGATGCAAATTACTGCTGCATTAGTGAAAGAACTGCGCGAACGAACTGGCGCAGGCATGATGGATTGTAAAAAAGCCTTGCAGGAAGCGAATGGTGATATTGAAGTTGCTATTGAAGAAATGCGTAAATCCGGTGCTGCCAAAGCAGCAAAAAAAGCTGGGCGTATTGCTGCTGAAGGCGTGATTACTATCAAACAAGACGGTCAGGATATCACTATTCTGGAAACTAACTGTGAAACTGATTTCGTTGCTAAAGATGAAAACTTTGTTTCGTTTACCAATAAGGTTGTTGAAGCCATTGCTGCTAATAACCCTGCAGATGTTGATGCATTAATGCAAACCAGTATTGGTGAGCAAACTGTTGAAGAAGCAAATCAGCAATTAGTTGCAAAAATTGGTGAAAAGATCACAGTTCGTCGTTTTGAAAAAATGACGGCTGCTGGTCAACTTGGTAGCTATTCACATGGTGAACGTATTGGTGTTGTTGTTGAGCTTGAAGGCGGTGATGAAGCACTTGCGAAAGATCTCGCTATGCATATTGCGGCAAGCAAACCAGTTTGTGTGAGTGAAGAGCAGGTTCCGCAAGATGTGCTTGATAAAGAAAAAGAAATTTTTTCTGCTCAAGCTGCTGAAAGTGGTAAGCCACCTGAAATCATCGAAAAAATGGTGACCGGTCGTATACAAAAATACTTAAAAGAGATTACTTTACTCGGACAACCTTTTGTTAAAGATCCTGATCAGACTGTCGAAAAACTGTTAAAAGCAGCAAATGCGTCAGTTACTTCTTTCCTAAGATATGAAGTCGGTGAAGGTATTGAAAAGAAAGTTGATAACTTCGCTGAAGAAGTTATGTCTCAGGCGAAAGGGGACTAAATGATGTCTAACCCGTCCAATTCATTAAAGTATCGACGGGTTTTATTAAAGCTCAGTGGCGAGGCTTTAATGGGTGATGAAGCTTATGGTATTGATCCAAAGGTCATCGACCGACTTGCCAATGAAGTTGCTGAGCTTTGTAAACAAGGTGTCGAAATTGCCATAGTTATTGGCGGTGGCAATATCTTTCGCGGAACAGGTTTAGCCGCATCTGGTATAGAACGCGTTACTGCGGATCATATGGGCATGCTGGCAACCATTATGAATTCACTCGCGATGCAAGATGCGCTTGAACGAGTGAATCTACATGCCCGCGTTATGTCTGCGTTGAAAATTAATCAGGTTTGCGAAGATTATATTCGACGTCGCGCCGTTCGCCATCTTGAAAAAGGTCGAGTTGTTATTTTTGCAGCCGGTACAGGTAACCCTTTCTTTACAACTGATTCCGCAGCTAGCCTTCGCGCGATTGAAATTGGCGCGGAATTATTAATAAAAGCCACTAAAGTTGATGGTGTTTATTCATCTGATCCGGTTAAAAATGCTGATGCAGTTCGTTATGACTCGCTCAACTATGATGACGTAATTGAACAAAAGCTGGGCGTTATGGACACAACTGCCGTCGTGCTTTGTCGGGATAATAATATGCCTTTAAGAGTATTGGATATGACAAAGTCAGGTTCCTTGCTAAAAGCAGCTCAAGGTGAAAATGAAGGGACCCTAGTTAGCAACGCCTAAGTAAACTTGGCTTGCAGGAGAAAGAATATGATTGAAGATATTATTAGTGATGCAAAAAGCAGAATGCTAAAAAGCATTGACTCTTTAAAAAGTGAAATGTCGAAAATTAGAACGGGTCGTGCCCATCCTAGCTTATTAGAACAGGTTAAGGTCAGTTATTATGGTTCGGAAACACCGCTTAACCAGGTTGCTAGTATTAATGTTGTCGATGCAAGAATGTTAGGTGTCAGTCCGTTTGATAAAAGTGCTGTGCCTGATATTGAAAAAGCGATTATGAATGCAAACCTTGGATTAAACCCGGTTACCACAGGTGACTTGATTCGAGTTCCGTTACCGCCTTTAACAGAAGAGCGACGCAAAGATTTAATTAAAGTTGTTCGTGCTGAAGCGGAAAAAGCGCGCGTTGCTGTTCGTAATATTCGTCGTGATGCTAATTCATCTTGCAAGGAATTGGTTAAAGAAAAAATGATTTCAGAAGATGATGAGCGAAAAGCAGAAGGGCGTATTCAAACTTTAACTGATGAGAATATTGCGACGATAGATAAAAACCTTGAGCAGAAAGAAGCAGAGATGCTCGAAATATAACATTAGTTAATATTTTTCTTTTAACCATTGCTTGGTTAATTACATTGTTAATCGCATTTAATGGATATTGATTCTAAAGACTCAAAGCCTAAACATATTGCTATTATCATGGATGGTAATGGTCGTTGGGCAAAAAATAAAAACCAACCCCGTGTTGCCGGACATCGTGCCGGTGTTAAAACATTAAGAAAGTTAATTGAACATGCTGTCCGCATTAAACTCGATGCAATGACGGTTTATGCGTTCAGTCGTGAAAACTGGCAACGTCCGGAAAAAGAGGTGACTCTGTTAATGGACTTGTTAATGACCGCATTAAACTCGGAAGTGAAAGATCTACATGATAACAATGTTTGTTTAACCTTTATTGGTGATAAAGCGGACTTTAGTCAGAAATTACAGAAAACCATTAAGCAGTCAGAAGATTTGACTCGTGATAACACAGGTTTGCGTTTAAATGTTGCGGCAAATTACAGCGGCCGTTGGGATATAATTCAAGCTGTGCAATCTATTAGTAACGATATAGTTGCTGGAAAGTTGAATAATGCTCAGCTGACTGAATCATTAATAAGTGAAAAACTGTGTTTGGCTAATAGTGAAGAACCGGATTTATTTATCCGTACAGGTGGTGAGCAAAGGATTAGCAATTATTTTCTATGGCAACTGGCTTACACGGAACTGTATTTTACTGAGG
>JBMZNW010000156.1:0-4936 GCA_049619915.1 Gammaproteobacteria bacterium | reverse complement strand
CGTAAAATAAGCGACATAAGTAAACCCGGTTACCAATGCAATCAGTAACCAGATAAAATGTTTGGAAAATTTGATTAAAAACTTTCTCGTGCTTAAACCTTCTTTGTCCATTTTTATCTGTTTATTACGTGAGCCTTCTATTTTTCTTTCTACCCAAAAATAGATTTCAGTCCAGACAGTTTGCGGACAAGCATAACCACACCACAAACGTCCGGCTAAGGCAGTAAAGAAAAATAGTGAAAGCGCTGCAATGATCAGAAGAAAAGCTAGCAATAAAAAATCTTTTGGCCAAAAAATCAGCCAGTAGACATAAAATTTTCTTTCAGGAAGATCAAAAAGAACAATTTGCCTGCCGTCCAGTTCTATCCAGGGTTGAATAAAATATAGCGACAGGAGAACAACAATAGCGGTTAATCTTAATGTTGCGAAATGACCGTGTACCTCTCTCGGATAAATCTTCTCGCGTTTTGCATAGAGCGCCTGCTCCGTTGCATCGCTATCGGTAATTGCTGAGGAATGCTGGTGTTCTGGTGTAGAAAGACTCATTTAATAATCGAAAATAAAAAATGAATTCTCAATAAGATCAATCATTCATTATTTCATTCTTGCCCGGATAAACAAAAATGACAGCTAACAAACTCGAGCTTGCTGTTAATAACCAGAATAGAAAAAAACCAATTGAATAAGCCGTTGTACGACTTACTTCTGGAAAGTCGACACAATATTGCAACTCAAGTGGATCAATAGCGGAAAAAAAAATACCTGTCGCAATGCCGGCCATTAAAAACGACAACCATAGCGTCGTTATAATTCTCTGCTTAACAGACATAGTGCCTATACGATCAAACACAGGACGACTATTCCTTATTACTTAGGCTGTATATATATGCAGAGAGTATATGTACCTTGGCTTCACCAAGAAATTCTCCGTGCGCAGGCATAATGCCGTTTCTGCCACGTATGATTGATTCTATGATCTTCTTCTGAGAACCACCGTATAACCAGATATCATCAGACAGGTTAGGCGCGCCCATGATTGGGTTTCCTTTTCCTTCAGGACCATGACATGCAGCGCAGTTTATATTGTAAATTTGCTTACCTTTCGAAGCATGAAGTGAATCAACTATACGACCAGAAAGTTGTTCGACATAACTTGTTACATTGAAAATATCACTCTCACTCAAAACGGCTTCCCAAGCCGGCATCAATGCATTACGTCCTTTCATGATGCTTGTTTTAATATTTTCAGGCTCACCACCAAACAACCAATCATCGTCTCTTAAATTCGGATAGCCTCTCGCACCTCGGGCATCAGAACCATGACAAGTTGTGCAATAGCTGGCATACAATCGCTCGCCAATTTTTAAAGCCGTTTCATCTTTTGATAATGCAACTAAATCAGTATCCTGATACTTTTTATAAATCGGACCATAGGTTTCATCAGCAGACTGCATCTCTGCTTCAAGCTGGTTCACCTGACTCCAGCCTAAAACACCAGAAAAAGCACCTAAGCCCGGATACATAATTAAATAACCGACACCCCAGACTATTGTCAGTACAAACATGTATAACCACCATGCTGGCAGCGGGTTATTATATTCCTCCAGATTTTCATCCCAGACATGTCCCATCGTTTCGACTTTATCTGAACCTGAACCGGATTTTTTTCTGGTTGAACATTTAATTAATAAAATAATTAAGCCAACTATCCCGGCCAAAGAGCTAATCGCGATAAAGTAAGACCAAAAACTACTGGTAAAATCAGCCATGCTTATCCTCCTCTACCAAAGCTTCTTCATCTTCTTGAAAAGGTATTTGAGCAGCCTCGTTAAATTCTTTCTTGTCAGTGCGTAATACCCAAATCACAACTGCAAAAAATACCGTTGCTACAAATACAGTCCATAGAGAAAATAATATACTCATCATTTCACCGCCTTGTCTTAACGGCCGTTCCAAGACCTTGTAAATATGAAATGATGGCATCCATTTCTGTCTTGTCTTTTAACATTTCCGGCGACTTTTCTATTTCTTCATTTGTGTAAGGAGCACCAAGAGTACGTAAGGCTTTCATTTTTTGTTTAATATCAGACGTATCCAGTTCGTTCTCTTCCAACCAGGGATAACCCGGCATAATAGATTCTGGTACCACATCTCTTGGATTAATTAGGTGAACCCGATGCCATTCATCACTATATCGACCACCAACCCTGTGTAGATCAGGACCAGTACGTTTTGATCCCCATTGGAATGGATGGTCATAAACAAATTCACCCGCCAAAGAGTAATGTCCATAACGTTCCACTTCTGCACGGAACGGACGAATCATTTGTGAATGACAGTTATAACAACCTTCGCGAACATAAACATCACGACCGACGATTTGCAAAGCCGAATAGGGTTTTAATCCTTCCACAGGTTTCGTCGTTGATTCCATAAAAAACAAAGGGATGATCTGAACCAGTCCGCCAATACTGATGGTCACCAATATTAGAATCATCATTAAGCCAATATTTTTTTCAACATCTGTATGTTTTAATGCCATTATGATTCTCCTTTAATGCGCACCTACCGGCTCTGGAATACTCGATGTCACCGGTTTTGCCCCGGATACCGTCTTCCATAAGTTATAGGCCATGATTGCTGTACCGAGCAGGAACAACAAACCACCCAAGAAACGCATCACATAAAACGGATGCATGGCTTCAACTGACTCAACAAAGCTATAAGTTAAGGTTCCGTCATCATTAACAGCACGCCACATTAAACCTTGTGTTATACCGGCGACCCACATGGCAACAATATAAATGACGATGCCAATTGTAGATGTCCAGAAGTGCCATTCGATTAGTTTAGTACTGTATATTTCACGTCCATATAAACGTGGGATCATGTAATACATGCAACCCAGGCTGATAAAAGCAACCCAACCAAGCGCACCGGAATGAACATGACCAATCGTCCAATCCGTATAATGCGACAAGGCATTCACTGTTTTGATTGACATCATCGGCCCTTCAAAAGTAGACATACCATAAAACGATAATGAAACAATAAGCAGTCTTAAGATTGGGTCAGTACGCAACTTATGCCAGGCACCCGACAAGGTCATGACACCATTAATCATGCCGCCCCAGGAAGGCGCTAACAGGATGATTGACATGACCATTCCAAGAGACTGCGCCCAATCGGGTAATGCGGTGTAATGAAGATGATGCGGGCCTGCCCAAATATAAGTAAATGTTAAAGCCCAGAAATGAACAATAGACAATCGATAGGAGTAAACAGGTCGATTCGCCTGCTTCGGTATAAAGTAATACATCATACCAAGAAAACCGGCTGTCAGAAAAAAACCGACGGCATTATGGCCATACCACCATTGCACCATGGCATCTTGAACGCCTGCATAAACAGAATAAGATTTCGTAAGTGATACAGGAATGGCAAGACTGTTTACGACATGCAAAATTGCAATAGTGATAATCATCGCTGCAAAAAACCAGTTGGCAACATAAATATGTTTAACCTTGCGCTGTAATATCGTTCCAAAAAACACAAGCCCGTAAGAAACCCAAACAACAGCAATCAAAATATCAATTGGCCATTCCAGTTCAGCGTATTCTTTAGAAGTGGTAATACCCAGAGGCAGAGTTATAGCAGCAAGAACAATAATGACTTGCCATCCCCAGAATGTAAACGCAGCAAGTTTGTCATTACACAACCGTACATGGCAGGTTCTTTGAACAATGTAATACGACGTTGAAAAAAGCGCACATCCGCCAAAAGCGAAGATAACAGCATTCGTGTGAAGAGGTCTGAGTCGTCCAAACGACAACCATGGAAGTTCAAAATTTAAAGCCGGCCATGCAAGTTGCGCTGCGATGATTACCCCGACTAACATGCCAACCAGACCCCAAACGATTGTCATGATGGCGAACTGGCGTACTACTTTATAGTTGTATGTCTGGCTTTCTGACATCAGGAAAACTCCCCTCTTTAAGTTCGCTAAGCTTCAATCACACTTATGTATGATTATTAAGCTATTAATTAAACGCTTGGGTATTACTTCCAACTCCAACGGTATTAATAGAGCCCGTTATTGATAATGCCAAACAACGCATTTAAAACATTCTTAACGCTGTAGAGCCTTTAATCTTTTATGTATTCTCTCTATTTTTTAGATACAGTTTATTGATCTAGGTCAATAAATGTTGCGACGCAATATATATAACAAGCATGATAATTCGCTATTTAACCGGAAATTAATGACCCATCTACAACCTTGCTTCCACTGCGGTGAGACTGTCCCTAATGAGCTTGAGCTATTTGTAGAAATAGACAAGAAATCTGAAGCTATGTGTTGTTATGGCTGTCAGGCTGTAGCAGAACAAATTATCGAGCTTGGTTTAACTGATTATTATCGCCACCGAACCCGTCTTCCGGAAAAACCGGATGAATTAATTCCAGATCAGCTCAAAGAACTAAGCATTTTTGACAATGAAAAGATCCAATCAAACTTTTTAACAGCTGACAACGAAGATGAAAAAGAAGGTCGTTTTATAATAGAGGGGATTGTGTGCCCGGCCTGTAGCTGGTTGATTGACTCCAGTATCGGAAAACTTGATGGCATAAACAATATTAATGTTAATTATTCAACACAACGCTGTACGATTCGTTGGAATGAAAAACGTATTAAGCTTTCCGACATTCTGCTTAAATTACGCAAACTGGGTTACAAGGCGACCCCGTTTGATCCAAGAAGCAGGGAAATCATCTATGAGAAAGAACGTCGGTCTTATTTAATACGATTAGGTATTGCCGGCCTATTTGGTATGCAGGTCATGATGATTGCTTTTGCGCTTTATTTTGGAGAGGCTAATGGCATTGAACATCGTTATAGAATCTTCTTTCAATGGCTAAGCTTGATCTTAACATTACC
>JBMZNW010000155.1:0-4938 GCA_049619915.1 Gammaproteobacteria bacterium | reverse complement strand
GGAATTAACTCTATTAATTATAGTGATAATAATAAAAATCGTAATATTCAAGTGGTTCATGAATGGTATGAAACAAGTTATTGTAATCAAAATGATAAATTAATTTTAGAAAATCCAATAAATTTATTTGACATTAATAACTTACGGTAACAAACTTAAGTATGTTATTAGAATATAGGTGTAATTTCGTCTCAATATAGAGACATAGTTCGGGTGAGAAAGTTTTTCATAAAACTTCAATAAGGGTAATAAGTTGCTAGATTTTTTTAAAAAGAAAATTAGGAAAGATGCGAAAGTTGCCGTCTGTTCGGATGAGAATACGATCGCGATTGCCCGAATTCGCCGAGAAAAAGATCTTCCCCCTAGTTTGGATGTTTGTGAAGTACAAGAAATTGAGAATATTTCTATCCGTGATTCAGAGATTGCTCGTCTGACTAAGGTTTATGATTTGGATCAGTATGTTTGCCTAAGTTCAATGGATATTAGCGATTACAACTTGTTGCTAGTTGAAGCACCTGATGTTCAACCTGAAGAATTGCGCGCAGCGATTCGTTGGAAAGTAAAAGAATTAATCGATTTTAATATCGAAGATGCTGTTGTTGATGTTTTTGAGGCCCCTGCCGCTAAAGCCGCAAGTAATAATAAGATGATGTACGCCGTTGTTGCTCGGTCTAATCGAGTAAAGCAACTTATCGACCAGCTGAATGGAGCAGGTCTTAATCTTGATATTATTGATATACCTGAATTATCGTTAAGAAATGTTGCTGCTATGTTGCCCGAAGATGTCGGCGGTGTTGCATTAGTTTATGTAGGACAAAATCAAGGTTTAATTACGATTACTAAGCAGTCTCAGTTGTATTTATCCCGAACAATCAATGCAGGTACTTCATTATTACCTGAATCAGTATTAAGTGTTATGGATGATGAGTCATGTCAACGCTGGTTAGATAATATCGTTATTGAAGTTCAGCGTTCTATGGATTATTACGAGAGTCACTTTGCACAAGCGCAAGTGTCATCTTTAGTGATTACCCCAATTGGTAAAGAAATACCGGGTGTGACGGAATATATCTCTGAGCAATTGCAAGTACCTGCAAGAATGCTGGATGTAAATGAATTAATTGATACCAAAGAACCGGTTTCTTCGCTTGAACAATCACGATGTTTATTAGCGATTGGCGCTGCTTTAAGAACAGAGGAAGCGGCATAGATGCATCAGCAGATTAATTTATATCAGCCAATGTTCAGAGAACAGAAAGTTGTGTTTTCTGCTTTGACGATGTTACAGGTTGGCATTTTCTTTTTATTTGTTTTTGCTGCTATGTATGTCTATGAAGTAAACAGTTTAAAACCGTATGAAAAGCAACTCTCTACAATGGATAAAGAACTTGAGCAAATGAATGAACAGGTTGAAGCTCTGGGCAGCAGTAAGAAACGTAGTAAAAGTAAATTGTTAGAAAGAGAAATCGCGAAATTAACACAAGAACTGGAACAACGTGAGCGTATTGCGAATATTTTAACTAGTCGTTCATTTGGCAATTCACAAGGTTTTTCATCTTATCTTGAAGCATTTGCCAGAGGTCATGTTGAAGGAACATGGTTAACCAGCGTAAACATAAAACAGGGTGGTGCAGCATTGGGTCTGAAAGGAAAAAGCCTCTCTTCTGAATTAGTTCCTGTTTACATACAAAAGCTAGCTGAAGAAGAAAGTCTGGATGGTTCTGCATTTAATACTATGGAACTAGCCAGAGTCGAAACTGAAGAGGGCAAATCAGAACTTAATTTTTCAATTAGTACGAATTAAAAATGGAACAGTTAAAAAACATTGCTGAAAAAATTAATAAGCTAAGTTTACGAGAAAGAGCGATAGTTTTTATCGGTTTAATTGCTGTGATTTTTACATTATGGGATTCGTTATTAATTACGCCTTTAGTAAACCAACAAAAGAAAGTGCTGGCTGAAATAAATAAAAAAAACGCAGAAAGATTAATGTTAGTGACAAAAGTTCAGGAATCTATAGAGCAAAGTAAGAAAGATCCTGATGCTGAGAATGTCGCAAAATTACAAGCATTGCGATCAAGATTAATTGATGTGCAGGCAGAGCTTGAATCGTCTACGGATAATCTTGTTACACCGGGTGATATGCCAAAAATATTAGAAACGGTTTTACATAAAACCGGAGGTTTAACATTAAATAACCTTAAGAGTTTAGGAGTTAGTCCATTAGTAGCTAAAGAAGAAAACGAGGAAGAAGCTAAAGCAAATGTCATTGTTAATGATGAAGCTAAACTGACAGCAGATAATATTGATAATGCTTATAAGCATGGATTAAGAATTGAATTTAATGGTGATTACTTAACGACATTAAGTTATTTAAAACAATTAGAAGAACTTGAATGGGTTTTTTTTTGGGATAGTTTTGAGCTAAATGTCGATGAATATCCTGATTCTAATGCATCAATTGAAATATTCACAATTAGTTTAAACGAGAACTGGATAGGTGTTTAATTTAAAATGCTAAAAAAGATAATTCTAATAAAATTTCTATTATTTTCAGCGCTCGTTTCAGCTAATGCTGAATTGCCTGATCCTACGCGTCCAGCAAATTATCTTGTTGAAACAAATGAGCCTGTCTTTGTTGAAGTATTTAGCGAAACAACAAAAGAACAAGTAAGCTGGACATTATCCGCTGTACGTATATCAGATAAAGATAAAACAGCGATAGTTAATGGTGAGTTGGTTAGAGTTGGAGATGAGATTAATCAGGCAAAAGTTCTTGAAATACATTCACAGTCTGTCTTGATAAATCATGAAAATCAAAGATTGATAGTCAGGTTGTTTAATAACCATGTCATAAAGAACTATAAGTCTAAATAAATTCGAGAAAAATGATGAAAACAGAAAAATATAGAATACTTAATATCGTTTTATCATTGTTTATATACACTGCTTGTCAGGATCAAACAGTTAGGCAAGATGTTGCTGATTCTATGGAAGATGTGGTTAATAAGTCTGTTAGTGATAATGCGAATCAGGACTCAGTTCCTGATAGTGTGGCTAACTCATTAATTCCAACTATTGATCTTGATATAGCAAATGTACCCGAAATAAAAGATGAAGAACGCTTTGATATATCGGTAAATGCCGTTGCAGCAGATCAGTTTTTTCTGAGTTTAGTTGATGGTACTGATTATAATATGGTGATTCATCCAGAAGTAACGGGTTCAGTTACATTAAATTTACGTAACGTCACCATACCTGAGGTGCTGGAAGCATCAAGAGATGTTTATGGTTTTGAATTCATCAGCACCGGTTATGGTTTTCAAGTGTTACCTGGTCGTTTGCGTGCTCGTATATATCAGATCAATTATCTAAACGTAGAGCGATCAGGTAGTTCTCAAATTTCAGTTAGTTCCGGTTCATTAACAGCTAATGAAACATCAACTACTGGAGATGGTGCGACGACAAGGAGTAGTGATTCAGCTGGTACTACTATAAGGACTGAGCAATCATTAACGACATTCTGGACTGAACTACAAGACTCAGTTCAAGCAATAGTAGGTCAAGGTGATGGTCGTAGTGTTGTTGTTAACCCTCAGTCAGGCGTTGTAGTAGTAAGAGCGTTACCTAATGAATTAAGAGAAGTAGAAGCATACTTACAAGCAACGCAATTAATTGTACAAAGACAAGTCATACTTGAAGCGAAATTTATTGAAGTCAGATTAAATGAAAACTATTAGTCAGGAATTAACTGGGGATCATTATTAACACCAGGTAATAATTCAATCACTGCTGCGCAAGTTGGTGGCGGTTCAGTTCTGGTCGGTGAAAGTGGCTTAAGTGGTTTGGCTGGAAACACCGGCAATCTTGATCCGAACAGCTTTTTAGCAATATCAGGTGCTGCAGCTAGTGCTTTTGGTGGTGTATTTTCATTAGCTGTAAATTTAGGCGACTTTAATGCGTTTATAGAGTTATTAAAAACACAAGGTAATGTACAGGTACTTTCAAGTCCTCGTGTTGCAACAATGAATAATCAAAAAGCAGTGATAAAAGTAGGAAGTGATGAGTATTTTGTCACCGATGTTTCGTCTAATACTACTAATACAACTACTTCAACTATTTCAAATCCTAATATTGAATTAACTCCATTTTTTTCAGGAATAGCTCTTGATGTAACACCGCAAATTAGTCAGCAGGATGATGTGACATTGCATGTGCACCCGTCGATTAGTGAAGTAGTCGACCAGCAAAAAACAGTAACAGTGGGTAATGTGACGCAGCAATTACCGTTAGCGCTAAGTACAGTACGTGAATCAGACAGTATCGTAAGAGCTAAAAGTGGGCAGGTTATTGTGATTGGAGGTCTAATGCAGGAAACAACCAATGATCAGGATGCAAAAACACCTATATTAGGGGATCTGCCAGGTGTTGGCGGCTTATTTACGCACAAAAGACAGCGATCAATAAAAAGCGAACTTGTTATTTTATTAAAACCTGTCGTCGTTAAGAGTTCAGATGAATGGAATGATGAACTAATAAAAACTAGAAGCAATGTTAAAGAATTACGCGAAGTAATGAACGAGCCTCCACCGGATACTTTTTTAGATGACCTTTTTGCAAGAGAAGGAGCCTAATATGTATTTAAAACATTTTAATTTATCTGAACTACCTTTCAGCATTACGCCTGATACCAGTTTCTTTATGAATCGCGCGGGTTATCAGGATGCCTTGAATGTCCTGACTATTGCACTACGTAGTGGTGAAGGCTTTGTTAAAGTCACAGGTGAAGTCGGTGTAGGTAAAACAATTCTTTGCCGAAAATTAATGAAAAGTGTTAGTCAGAAATTTGTTATTGCTTATATACATAATCCTTATATTAAACCTGAAAGCTTGTTATTTTCGATAGCGGATGCGTTAGCGGTTAAATATAACAGTAAT
>JBMZNW010000154.1:4637-4942 GCA_049619915.1 Gammaproteobacteria bacterium | reverse complement strand
AAATGATTCGTCTTTCCGAAGATAACTTTAATGGCAAATCACTATCAGCCATCACCATTGCGACACATGAATTCGGGCATGCACTACAGGATCACACGCATTACCAGCCTTTAATAATGAGAACGAAGCTCGCCGTTTTTTCAGCAGTAGCAGAGAAAATTGCTTCTTTTATTTTAATCAGTATGCCTTTCGCAATGGTGTTAGCAAAAATTCCTCTTGTAGGTATCATTATGTTATTAGCAGGAATAACAATCATGGGTTTGCCCATCATCTTGCACTTTTTCACTCTACCCGTTGAATTTGAT
>JBMZNW010000154.1:0-4627 GCA_049619915.1 Gammaproteobacteria bacterium | reverse complement strand
GAGCTTTAAGCGGGCATTACCGATTTTAATTGAAGGAAAATATTTACCTGAATCTGCACTACCGATTGCCAGAAAAATTCTAAGAGCAGCCGCTTTGACTTATGTATCTGCTTCGCTCGCAAGCTTACTTAACTTCTATAGATGGTTTGCGATTTTGAGAAGGTAAACTCACGCGTAATATCAAATAACCCGTCACGCCGGATAAGATAGAACCAACAATAATTCCCAGCCGTTCATCGAATAGTATATTCACACCTGTTTCTTCAAAAGCAAGTGATCCTATAAACAAACTCATTGTGAATCCGATACCGCATAATGCTGCGACTCCATACAAGGTTCCCCATGACACATCATTAGGTAAACGCGTCAAACCCAGTTTGATTGCTAGCCAGCAGAAACCAAAGATACCCAGTTGTTTACCTATAAATAAACCAAGTGCAATACCTAAGGGAACACTATGGAATAATTGCTCAACACCTACGCCAGATAAATTAATACCCGCATTTGCAAAAGCAAACACAGGTAGAACGAAGAAAGCGACGACAGAATGAAGATCATGCTCCATACCTTTTAATGGAGAAGACTCAGGTTCTGTTTTCGAGTACATGGGAATAAAAGCGGCCAAAATAATACCTGCCAGAGTGGCATGTACGCCTGACTTTAATAATGCTGCCCACATGACTAAACCAACAGCAAGGTAAAGACTGGTTGAACTAACATGGCGCTTATTTAGCAAGAAAAGTATGACTATACAAATTGCAGCAACAATGAGACTGGCAATGGATACATTAGCTGTATAAAAAATAGCAATAATAACGATAGCACCAACATCATCAAAAATAGCAAGAGAAGTAAGGAACACTTTAATACTAGTTGGCACGCGAGAGCCTAACAAGGCAAGCACACCAAGCGCGAATGCAATATCGGTCGCAGCCGGTATTGCCCAGCCTTTCATTGCAACGGGATCATCCATGTTAAAGATGATGTATACCAATGCTGGTATTGCCATACCACCAACGGCTCCAACTGCCGGCAAAATAACATTATTTATACTCGATAACTCACCTTCAATAAGTTCACGTTTTAATTCTAGGCCAACCAAAAAAAAGAATATGGCCATTAAGCCATCATTTATCCATAACAATAGAGGCTTTGCGATTTCAAACGCACCGATTCTAATTTCGACAGGTGTATCAAGAAGTAGATCATAATAGGCACTCAACGGCGTATTCGCTACGATAATCGCAAAAACGGCGGTCACCATTAGGAGAATGCCACCGGCAGATTCAAGCTTGAAAAACTTCTTTATAAAAGATTCATTATTATGATTTATCACAATTTAATCATTCCATGTGTTTATTAGTTAATAATAGCCAACGAAATTTAAATACTTGGCTATTAATAATTCATGATAACTGTCAATCGACTTAATTTCATTAGTTTGAGCATTGAAATACATTAATGTTTAAATTAGATTTATGAATATTATTTATATCATTAATTAGATCTACTAATATTACTAAAATGGCATATCTTGATATTAATTTACTCAAAACGTTTATCATTTTAAGTGAAACTCAAAACTTCACACATACTGCCGAGCGTATTTATCGAACACAGTCAGCAGTTAGTATGCAAATTGCTAAGTTGGAAGAACAATTACAATGTGAACTGTTTGTCCGTGATAAACGAAACGTCAAACTCACTAGCAATGGATTGAAGCTTAAGGAATATGCTAATCAAATAGTCCGCTTGTCGGATAATATGCTTGATGCGTTCAGCCATGAAGATGTCGAAGGTGAAATCAATTTTGCTTCACCTGAAGATTTTGCTACCTATTACCTGCCAACTATTCTTTCTGAGTTTGTTTCAGTTCATCCTAAAGTTAAATTACATGTAAGTTGCAACCTGACTCTGGAACTTATCAATGAATTTAAAAAAGGCCTGCATGATCTGATCGTCATCAAACAAGAACCAGGTAAGTTGCATAAAGGCGCGATTCCCTTAGTCAGAGAAGAGCTGGTCTGGGCAGGTAGCGATGTAGCGGGTCAAAGTTTAACTTTCGCAAAACTGAAAAAAAAATACATTAATGAATATGGCTATCTACCTCTGGTGCTATCGCCTTCTCCATGTGTATATAGAGAAAGAGCACTAGAAGCGTTAGATAGAGCCAATGTCTTATGGGAAGTGACCTATACCAGCCCAAGTTATGCTGGCGCAGTTGCTGCTGTTAAAGCAGGCTTGGGCTTTACTGTCCTACCAAGACAGATGGTGCCATCCGAACTTACCTGCTATGACTCATCTCGCAGTTGGCCAAAACTTAAGCAAGCTGAAATTTGTCTATTGGCAAAAGATATAAATCGAACTGAAATTAAATCTTTGGTAGAACACATTATTGATCGTATTGCTTTATCACACACAAACTAATCGTAATTATAAAAAAAACAATTTTTTATACACCGGAGTAATATTAAATTACTCCGGCCATGAAGAGCTATTGCGTTATGTAGCGAGTGATATGCGGTTCTACATCGGCCTTTGTATCCTGTGCTGTTATCGCATAGACATAATCCGTTTTATGATAGATGATTTGTTCTCCACCTGAAGTTACCGATATTGGGGTAATAAGCTGTTGGATATTAATATCTTGATCATCAGCATTAGCGCTCATGGCTAATATACCCATTAAAAATGCTTCTTTCATAATCTGCTCCTAATATATTAAATGTCATTTTCGGAGATTAAGACAGAGGGAGCGAAAACAGATTCATATAAGAATAATGAATTATATTAATAAATATAATTAGTTTTTCTAATATATTATTAAACCACAGAATTAACCACTATTTAGATAAAGAAAAGTAATAATTAACTTTCTGGAAGAGATTTAGTCACTAAATCTTCAGGTAATTGTTTATTCGTTTTTAACTCACCGAGTTTGCGTATCGCTTCTGCACGTGAAATTAAATTACCTTTACCGTCAGCTAATCGATTATGCGCTGTTTCATAGGCATTTTGTGCTTTACCGAGTTTATCACCGACATCTTCCAGCGCTTCAACAAAACCAGCAAACTTGTCATACATATCGCCTGCTTTCTTCGCTATTTCCTGTGCGTTCTGGTTTTGATATTCATAGCGCCACATATTTTGAATCACTTGCAAATTCATGGTTAAAGTCGAAGGACTAACTAAAAAAATACCTTTGGTAAACGCATCTTGAAATAAAGAATCATCATTTTCAAAAGCAAGCATTAAAGCTGGCTCTATTGCGACAAACATTAACACCATATCTAATGAATTAACGCCGACTAATTCATCGTAACTCTTGCCTTTCAAATCATTAACATGTGTACGTACCGAAGTTAGATGTTCATTCAATGCCTGCTGTTTTTCTCGTTCATCTTCTGCAGCGTAATAACGCTCATAAGCATTTAACGATATTTTTGAATCAATAATAACATCACGGCTATTTGGTAAATGCACAACGATATCTGGATAAAATAACTTACCATTCTCATCACGATAACTGCCCTGCACTTCGTATTCACGTCCATTTTGTAAACCAGAATCTTCTAATACACGTTCGAGAATGACTTCGCCCCAATCACCGCGTTTTTTACTATCGCCTTTCAGTGCTTTAGTCAGGTTTATCGCATCCTTGCTCATCTGTTCATTTAAAGATTTTAGATTAGTAATTTCATGGTACAAAGACATCCGATCTTTTGTTTCCTTGTCATAAACGTCTTCAATCTTTTTACGGAAGTCGCCGAGCTGTTCTCGTAGAGGATTTAATACTTCGCCAATATTGGTTTTATTCTGCTCGGTAAACTTCTTACTTTTTTCATCTAGGATTTTGTTCGACAGATTTTCAAATGTTTCCATCATTTTTCTTTCTGCCTGTTCCAGTAAAGCCAATTTTTCCTGAGATACTTTTCTTTCTTCATCAAGACGCGTACTTAACTCGGCAATTGTCGCTTTATTGTTTTCAATACTGGCTTGTAATTCCCTATTCTGGTTTTCTCTATCCTTAAGTGCATCATTCAATTCATCAATCCGATAAGCTTTATTCTCAGTACGCTCAGCTTCTACCGCGAACTTCTGCTTCAAATCGGTTAGTTCATTTATAAGTTGCTTCGATTTTTTTAAACTGACAAGCCACAGCAGGATTACGACCGATAGAGCAACAAGCATTGCTATCAATAATGTTTGTTCGTTTACAGAAATATCTATCATGTTTAACTAAAACCTGTCGTGACAATAACGATAATTTACTAGATTAAATATAACATTTATACGCAACGATCTCGTGCAATAATTTTGCCTGAAGACAGGCTTCAATACTGCGTTGCATCATCTCATTTGTTGTTTATAATCAATAGTTAATTACCTTAATAATGGGTTAATTATTAGCTTTAATGAACTTGAAAGGAATAATTTTCGACGTCGACGGTACCATCGCGGATACCGAGGAAATTCATCGCCAGGCTTTCAATTTAACTTTTGAAGAATTTAATATCGACTGGCACTGGTCAGTTGATCATTATCGAGAAATTCTACTTATCTCTGGCGGTAAAGAACGCTTCAGAAAATTCCTAAATGAAGATAAAGCGCTGAAAAGCAAAATAGA
>JBMZNW010000153.1:0-4943 GCA_049619915.1 Gammaproteobacteria bacterium | reverse complement strand
GAACCATTTAATTTAATTCCATTTGTTGGAGGTAATACAAGTATGCAGATGGGCGGTTGGTTTAATAAAGAAATTAATTCATTGGATGATGTAAAAGGTTTGCGTATGCGTATTCCTGGTTTGGGCGGCAAGGTCTTTAAGAAAGCAGGCGGTAACCCAGTATTAATGGCCGGTGGTGAAATCTATACAGCATTGGAACGTGGCACATTGGATGCGACGGAGTGGGTCGCGCCGTTTCATGATCTGCGACTGGGTTTAAACCGTGCGGCTAAATATTATTATTATCCGGGCTGGCATGAACCGGGCACGGCATTTGAGTTAATGATTAATGATAAGAAATGGCAAACCTTACCGGAAGATTTACAGCAAATTGTTAAAGTTGCAGCAGCGGCAACCAGCGAATGGATTTATGCACAAATGGAGTTTAATAATCAGCAAGCGTTAACAGAGTTACGGACTAAAAAGAATATTCAAATTCTTGAGTTTCCTGAAGAAGTGTTAAAAGAGTTTAAACGTTTAACAAAGGTCACGTTGGATGAAGAAGCGGCAGCTAATCCAAAGTTTAAACGTGTCTATGATGCCTATGAAACATTCCGTACTAACTATCAGGCTTGGGATGAGTTATCTGAAGAGTCTTATCAGAAGAGTTTGAGGTTGGAGTGATATAAAATTATTTGAGTATTTGCTTAAAGCGCCTACTGTTGGTGCTAGGAATAAGAGTGCTGACGCTATATCTTGTAAATCATCGTTTCTGTGCTCCTGCAGAAACGATATACATTACGTCCGTGTAAATAACCGCTTCGGACTCCTGTCCTCTCGCGGCATACACTCCATCCATGGAGATAAAAAAAGGGGCTTAAAAGCCCCTTTTTTATTTTAAGTTTTGAAAACTCTTATTTAACTGTAGAAATAATGTAATCTACCGCAGCTTTCACTTCTTCATCAGTTAAGTTTGCACCCATGCCTCTTGGAGGCATCATGCCCAGCTCTCCCTGGAAACCATTGATTGCATTGTCATATAGTGTGTCCATGCCTTTTGCAATACGTGCTTCCCAAGCCGCAGCATCACCTGTTTGTGGAATCATTGCTGCCATAGCTGGAACGCCGTGACACATTAAACAAACTTGATCAAAAACCTTTTTACCTACTTCGCTACTCACTTCAGTTGCCGCTGCCGGTGCTGCTGGAGCTTCTTCTGCCGCAACCTGACTAATCATATAGTCGACAGCAGCTTTAACTTCTTCATCAGTTAAGTTTGCACCCATACCTCTAGGAGGCATCATGCCCAGCTCTCCCTGGAAACCATTGATTGCATGGTCATATAAAGTGTCTTTGCCTTTTGCAACACGTGCTTCCCATGCCGCAGCATCACCTGTTTGTGGAATCATTTCTGCCATAGTTGGAACGCCATGACACATTAAACAAACTTGATCATGAACTTTCTTACCTACATCGCCACTCGCTTCTCCACCCGCATCAGCAACTGCTTCTTCAGCCATTTCTTCAACTTCTTCGCCAACAGCGGTAACTTTCCCAACTGGAGCGGTTGCTTCAGCAACTGACGCAGAACGCATTTCTGCATCTGCCGCTTCGTCTGTGCCGGCAAATTGTGCAACGACATAAAAGACAACCATCATTGCAGCAATAAAAACTAATGATAGTGTGAAATTCCTGAAAAATATTTTATCTTGCTCTTGACTCATAACTAATCCTCAGCGGTAAGTGGTAATGCCCTTAATTACCCGTTTATTATAATTTAAGGGCGCAAGTATACCTATAGTCCCTATTTGAGGAAACTATCTATAGGTTCTGGTATAGGTTTTGGGTTTAAACTGCCTGTTTTAACCCTGAAGATGGAAACAAAGAGAGTGCCTCGTCGTAGAGTGAAGCTGCATCAGAACGAATCTGGTTAAAATCCAGGTGATTCATATTGAGCTTTCTAAGTATTTCAAAATCAAGAACATTTGGAAATTCTTTCTCATCTGGATGCAGTCGGGCTGCACAATAGATGATGCTTGCTTCCTGGCGAAATTCGGTCGCAATTTCCGGGCAGTTTTGATAGCGGATACCTGTGACAATCGAGTCAGGGATTGACCAGGACTCTAGCAAGTCGGCTCCCAGTTCACTCGAATCAAAACCAAAAGTCGAACGTTCGAATAAATGTAAAGGATATTGGGTTTTATTATGCTGCTGGATCACGCTTCGCATTAACCCAGGTTCTTTAATGCTCATGATCATGTGTCCAAGATCGGAAAGCAAACCAAGCGTAAATAATCTGTCAGGTTCTGGAATATTCAATTCTTTTGCGCAAGACACGGCAACAACTGCTCTCATGACGGAGTTATGCCAGAATGTAGCGACATCATAGTTTACGTCGGAAATGGAATGAAAAGCCTGAGAAACTGTAATGTTCAGGACAGTATCGTGTACTGTTTTTACACCTAATAACATTACCGCTTTTTTGATGGTATCCACCTTTGCTACCTGACCATAAAATGAACTGTTTGCTATTTTTAGTAATCTTGCAGAGATGGCAGGATCATAAGAAACGACCTCACTTAATTCACACATACCGGAATTAGGATCATCGACAACCTCTTTTACAGCAATATAAACATCTGGCAGGCTAATCAGATTCGCTACTTCAATCAGATATTCCTGGGTATTTGACACGGGAAAAACTCCTTTTGTATTTTTTTATTATATATCGACCATACTGTCATAATATTTAGCATACATGATCCACGCCAGATTACGTCGTTCTGATAGGTTAAATTTATTCACCCTTTTTATACTCTTAATTGGGCAGATTATTATTTTTCTAGCGTGAAACTGCTGTGTTTAGCTGATGAATAGCAACGAACATGTTTTGTCTGTTTTGTTAGCGTCAATTATTTGTACTTGAAAGTTATTATTTTTTAGAAGGCGGTAAAAAAAAGAGGAGTGTTATGTAGCATAAGATTGCTAACTACCGGAAACATCATGCCGGTGCGGCAGTAAGAATCATTGTTGTCGGTATGTTTATTAACAATTTAATAAGGGTGCAAGCTAATCATGCACCCTTTTTTGGTTTTTAAGCCTCTACCGTATTTGCCGCCGTAATCATGACCTCGGCTAGAGTTGTGTAGGTTTGCGTCCAGGCTTCTTTTACTTCTTCTGTAAATGCCTCTCCCAAGCCTTGACCTAAGGTCCAGAGTAGTGCTTCCGCAACTGTAGTGTAGTACTCGGCTTTCACGCCATAGCCAACATGTCGTTTGCCTAAGTCTTCCAGTGCCGGAATTATTGCTTCAACATCGTTGATATTGCTGACTGCGGTGTCAATCATTAGCATAAGCTTTCTGCCCTGCTCCTTCATATCACCTTTAAATAAAGGTTTTAATGAAGGATCGAGTTCAAAAAGTTTGCCGTAAAATAATTCAGCTGCCTGTTCTGAAATAGGAAGCACTTTGGCCCAAGACTCGCTAACTAGGCTAATTTGTTCAGGTGTCATTTTAATATCCTCATTTTTTGTGGCTTAGTGCCAGTTCAAACATATAATCGACAGCAGCTTTCACTTCTTCATCAGTTAATGAAAGATTACCGCCTCGTTCAGGCATCATTGCATCGTCAATACCAAAAAAACCTTCAATGGCATGTTGATACAAAACCTCTTTTCCTTTCGCAATGCGAAAATCCCATTCGTCATAATTCAGAGGAATCGGCGCATCAGCTACTCCCCAACCATGACAAGCCTCGCAATTTTCCATCCAAATCGTTTTACCGTATTTGAGATGTTCATCATCGAAGTCTGTATAACGACTACCGTCAGCAAAGACGGTAGTCGCATTTAGTAATATCATTAAAGAGACTGTAAGCAGTCTATTCATGATCTTATCCTTTAACTGGAATACGAATCACAACACCGCCCATCACATCACCTAATTTAAAGTCTGTTTTAGGGGTGTCTTTGTGTTCGTTGTGACAACTGACACAAACTGGTGCAACAGCTGGATCAGGATAAACAGCGGTAAAATACTTTTGATCACCTAATGTTTCAGTGGTGTAGTAATTTTCACCTTTGTTATCGAAGATATACTGCAGACCTGTTTTTTCAGCTTCGGTTTTTGGCGCATTTTGTTTGTTAATAGGCCAGAGAGATTGAAGTGAGTAACTAAAGTCATCGGTTTTTTTAGCGACACCTTCAGCACCAAAGCGAAACATCTGTGCGGGCAATACTAATGCTTTGTCATCTTCAAAGTGCTCACTTGCTTTGATCACTTTCTCTTTTTTTACCAGACGGTTAACAACCTTCTTGGTATAAACAGCACGATCAGTTGACATAACAAGATGTAACCAATCAGCCATTTGTTTAGGGGTAAACATCGCTGTATCTTTAACTTCAGAACTAGCAGTGATAGGCAAACCTAATACACCGACTATCGAAGCGGATAGCAACATTTTTTTTAGCTTAGTCATCGTAAAATCCTCCTTTATGAGGTGTGGGTGAAAAAATTAATAATCTGTTTCATTTTGTTATTCGGCTTCGGCTGCCGCCGCTGCTTCTGCAGCTGCATTTTGCGCACGTATAAGTTTCAATTTTTCTTCAGCTTCGATAGCGCGTTTTTCAGCCATTTTCATTCCTTCGATTTTTACACTTGGCTGGCCATTAAAGTTCTTACGAATTAATTCTTCATCTGCTAATGCATTGATGCTGAATTCAAGACCGTGACAATTCATACAAACTGGACGAATCATTTTTTCATTAGGCTGTAGCGTTTTGCTTTGGTTATGTTCAACAATGCCCATGTAAAACTCGCCGTCGTAAAATTCTTTTTCAAAACGCGGCATATGACATGTCGCACAAGTAACACCAGAGTTTTCTTTTGCTTCACCCGCTAATTCTTTTTTCCATAATTGATGATGAGCTGAATCTTCATAAGCCAAACTATGTTCATCGTTATGAC
>JBMZNW010000152.1:0-4991 GCA_049619915.1 Gammaproteobacteria bacterium | reverse complement strand
GTCTGTGCGGGTGGTCGTTATGATGGGCTGGTTGAGCATCATGGCGCATCTGCAACACCGGCTGTAGGTTTTGCTATTGGACTGGAGCGTTTAATGGAGTTAGCCAACTTTGAAAATATGGCTGACAACGCGCCAGATATCTATTTGCTTATATCTGGAGAAAAAGGAGTCAAACCGGGACTATTATTAGCCGAGCAATTACGCAGTAACATACCTGAGATAAAAGTGTTAAGTCACTGTGGTGGCGGCAGTTTCAAAAGCCAGTTCAAAAAAGCAGATAAATCCGGTGCACAATTAGCGCTTATTCTTGGCGAAGATGAGCTGGAAAATAACCAGCTTACAGTCAAATATTTGCGCTCCGAAGAGCCGCAAACCATTGTTAAGTGGGCAGATTTGACTGATTTCCTGCGTAGTTCGTTACAAATACAACAATAAAGCGAAAATACTGAGTCATATGACTAAACAAACGTAAAAGCCACGTTATAATGTGCGCCCTTTTGTGGACAAACGTTAACTGCAAAAATAATTGTTAGCAAAGTGCTTTAAAAAATAGTGCTTTTGGGAGATTTAAGAAGTGAGTGATTACAGAACCGACGAAGAACAAGCCGAAGCGCTAAAAAAATGGTGGAGCGAAAACGGTAAATTCATTATGGCCGGTGTCGTTATTGGTCTTGGTGCGATATTTGGCTGGCGCGGCTACAACACACACCTGGAACAACAAGCTCTGGAAGCTTCCAAGCTATATGAACAAATGATAATCGCGTCCCGCGATAATGACAGCGAAAATATTGCGATTTATGCCAACAGAATTCTGGATGAATACAACTCAAGCACCTATGCCACGTTTGCAACGTTAATGTTAGCAAAGCAAGCTGCTGAGACAGGTGAACTTGCAGAAGCAGAAACACATTTGCGTTGGGTACTTTCAAATAGTCCTCAGGAGGAATTTGAACACATTGCGCGTCTTCGTCTCGCTCGCGTCTTAATTGCTGCTGATAAATTAGCTGATGCTGAAAAAACACTTAACACAGGCGATACCGGTGACTTTTCTGCGCGATATGAAGAGTTACGTGGCGACATTCTCGTTAAACAAGACAAAGTTGATGAAGCACGGCAAGCTTACGAAAAAGCAATGCTCAATAGCGCTGGCGGCAACAACCCTCTTGTTCAGATGAAACTGGATGATTTAGGCAAAAGTTAGTGTTTTCCAATCTTCGCGTTTTCTTATTATTAATTGTTGTCTCCACATGCTTCGGCTGTGGTGCTAAACAAGCATTCAACAACTTTATGACTGGCGATGATAATTCAGAGCCACCAACTGAACTCGCCGACTTCGCAGAGTCGACTCAATTAAACGAAGTCTGGTCAAAAAATGTTGGCAAAGGCACAGACGAGTTATTTATTAAACTTCTTCCAGCTGGTCTCGATGATAAAATTTTTATTGCCGACACACGCGGCAATATTGCAGGACTCTTTGCTGATACAGGCAAAAATGTTTGGAAAAACAAAAGCAAATTATCCATCACAGGTGGCCCCGGCGCTGATAGTGCTTTGGTCATGGTTGGTACCAGCGAAGGAGAAGTACTGAGCCTTTCTGCGGAAACAGGCGAAGAACTCTGGCGTTCGGCAGTCTCCAGCGAAATTCTATCTTCACCAAAAGAGTCTGATGGCGTTGTTGTTATAAGAACGATTGACGGCAAAATTTTCGCATTAGATGCAACCGACGGTAAACGTCTATGGGTCTATGATCGTACTGTCCCAGCTTTAACACTGCGCGGAACAAGCACGCCTGTTATCTCGAACGGTTTGATTATTGCCGGATTTGATGGCGGTCGACTAACCGCACTCGAACTGAAGACGGGTAAATTAGTTTGGGAAACGAAAGTCGCGATTTCCAGAGGTAGAAGTGAACTAGAAAGAATGGTTGATATAGATGCGCAACCTTTAATCGTTGACGATGTTATTTATGTCACCACTTTTCAGGCAAATGTTTCGGCGTTGGCACTCGATAGCGGCACAGTATTATGGCAGCGAGATATTTCTTCGCATTCAGAGCTGGGGGCAGATGAAAGCAACCTTTATGTGACCGAAGAAAACGGCCATGTCTGGGCTATCGATCGTTTTTCAGGCTCATCAATATGGCAACAGGAAAAACTGGCTCACAGAAAAGTCACAGGGCCAGCCGTACTCGGCGATAGAGTTGTTATTGGCGATCTGGAAGGTTATTTACATTGGCTGGATAAATCGACTGGCGCTATTTCAGGCCGCGTGAAAATTGATAGCGATCCTATTTTGACTCAACCCATCATTTCTAACGAGACACTGTTTGCTTATTCGAGCGGTGGCACTCTTGCTGCTTATACCTATGTTGGAATCGAACCTAAATACATACCAGAAGAAATAACTGAAACTTCTGCTGGCGAAAGTTCTTCTGAGGAAACCACAGCTCAAGCACCGCAAGAAGAAAGTAAAGGCTTCTTTGGAAGCATAGTAGATATATTCACAGGTGAAAGCGAAGACGAAGAAGAGTAATCTTTGCCTATTACTAACGAATATATTTAATAATATCATTTAAAACTTATGAAACCTGTCATCGCCATCGTTGGTCGACCCAATGTTGGCAAGTCCACTTTTTTTAACCGCTTAACTTCGAGTCGCGATGCATTAGTTGCAGATCGTCCCGGCGTCACGCGGGATCGGCAATATGGTTACTGCCGACATGATGGCAGAACATTTCTCATTATTGATACCGGTGGTATCGGCGAAGAAGATCATGACAGTGCCGATTTTGCAGAATTAATGACCGAACAATCCATGCTCGCTGCAAGCGAAGCATCCGTATTAGTCTGGATTGTTGATGGTCGTACTGGCCTAACCAATGTAGACGAAACACTAATTAGAGAATTTAGAAGATTAAACAAACCTATCTTTCTTGCCATCAATAAACTGGAAGGCCAAGATGCGACAATGGCAATCAGTGAATTTGCCAGTCTTGGTATGGATTCTATTTGGCCTATCTCTGCCAAGCGTGGTGATGGTGTTAGTAAACTACTTGATGAAGTTTCAGAAACAATTCCTGAAACAGACGAAGAAGTCGAAGAAGAAATAGAAGGCTTAACCATATCAGTGTTAGGCAGACCCAATGTCGGCAAATCAACATTGGTTAATCGCATGATAGGCGAAGAACGCGTACTTGCTTTTGATCACCCCGGCACAACCCGCGACAGTATTAAAGTCCCTTTTCAGAAAAAAGATAAAGACTATGTCTTAATCGATACCGCTGGTGTACGCAGAAAAAGCAAGGTTCATGATGTAATAGAAAAGTTCAGCATTCTAAAATCATTCGAAGCCATTGAAGCAGCAACAATTATTATACTTGTCATCGATGCAACCGAAGGCATTACAGAGCAAGACAGTACTTTGCTTGGCATGATAGAAGACAGTGGTAAATCCGTCATTATTGCTGTTAATAAACTTGATGGTATGGACGCATCAGATAAAGAAAGAGTGAAAGCACAAATCGAACGTAAATTCGCTTTCATGGATTATGCTATTTATCACAATATATCCGCCTTACACGGCACAGGTGTCGGCGATATATTCAAAAGCGTTAACAAAATTGAAAAATCTTTACAGATTAATGTGTCATCATCTGACATCACAGAAATACTTGAATACGCCGTTAATAAAAACCCACCACAATTAGTGCAAGGCCGAAGAATAAAACTTCGCTATGCGCATATAGGTCAAACAAATCCGATACGCGTTATTGTTCATGGTAATCAAGTCGACAAAGTACCTGATGCTTATCGACGTTATTTACAAAAAATCTTTCGACAACAATTAAAACTCGTTGGTACCGCAGTGTTAATTGAGTTTAAAGGTGGAGATAATCCGTTTAAAGGAAAGAAGAATAAATTAACAGATAGGCAGGTTGCCAAACGAAGACGTTTGATGAAGTTTGTTAAGAAACGATAAGTCCTCTATTGCTATTAGTTTTATATTCTTCTTAACTTTTTGTTTCGCTTGATAGCGAGTCACTTTCTCTTGCGTGCTCAAGAGAAAGTGACCAAAGAGAAGAGCGCCCTAATGTCATGGCCTAAAGGCTCCCTTCGTAAGTCATCAGTTATTACGGGTCGCGCATACGCTAATCCATGATCGAATGCGCTCAATTGTGTATCCCTGCACAATTGCCTCTATAACTAATAACTCACTCAGCATGACATAACGGGAAGATGGAAAATGCAAACCGTGAATTTAGTTACTATAATCACTACATCATCACATATCTTTAGAATAAGGAACGTTTTTATGAAGCCCACTTTCAAAATCTATAACAGCATATCGAACAACATGTTCCATAACGCATAGTTATACGGGATGAAAAAATTATCAGTTTTTATCCTGTTTTCCTTACTTCTGAATGGCTGCGCTCCTGTTAATAGTGTTTATTACATTCCTGTTAGTAAAGAACATGCACATGAATATAAATATTGTGGGAATGTCCCCGGCGGGAATTACATAAATAATATACAAGATGGAATCTATCTAAGAATTGATGTAGGAGAAAAAGACCGGAATAATTATGTTAGTATTTTATTCATGATAAGTTCACCACACACATTGAAGCTTACAAATAGCAATGTGCATATAAAAGACTCCTTTGGAAACTCTTATACTAAAAATTTAGAGTTTTTCTTTAAGCAGAACGGTTTTAATGGAGCAGTAACTGATACATTAATTAGTATTAATAATATTAAGTCCAGATATTCATTTTCAACAAACCTTCAATATAGTAATCCAGATAGGTTGTGGTTAAAGCTGCCGAGTTTAATTATAGATAGTGATAAATCTATTGATTTACAGGAAATAGAAATGGAAAGAGTAGAAAAGACAGGGGTAATGACGTGTATTCAATAGAAAATATCTCGTATAACAAGTCGCTCAAATTCGACGCGCAAAAGCACGCGTCTTAGCTCAACCGTTAGTTA
>JBMZNW010000151.1:0-5018 GCA_049619915.1 Gammaproteobacteria bacterium | reverse complement strand
ATGAGGCACTAGAATTACGTGACGGTGATACAAACAGATATCTTGGAAAAGGCGTTAAAAAAGCTGTTCAAAATATAAACAACATGATTAAAAATGAAGTTGTAGGTAAGATTTACAGCAACTATCAAGCTTTTGATAAAACCGTTTTAGATTTAGATGGAACAGAAAATAAATCTAATATCGGAGCAAATGCAACGCTTGCAGCAAGTCTAGCCTTTGCTAAAAGTCTGGCAGATCATACATCAACTACTCTCTATCAACACATTGCAGAAGATGATAATTTTTTATTACCTGTGCCGATGATGAATATTATTAATGGTGGCGCGCATGCTGATAACAGTGTTGATTTGCAGGAATTTATGATTCTACCTGTTGGCGCATCAAGTCTTCGTGAAGCAGTGCGATACGGTACTGAAGTGTTTCATGCTTTAAAGTCTGTTTTATCAAATCTTGGTTTAGGCACAACTGTGGGTGATGAAGGTGGTTTCGCGCCTAATTTATCTTCAAATGAACAAGCGATAGAAGTAATACTCGAAGCGATTGATAAAGCCGGTTATAAACCAGGTGAAGATATTTTATTAGGTCTGGATGTGGCTAGTTCAGAATTCTATGAAGATGGTATTTATACGCTAGAGTCTGAAAATAAAAAATTAAACTCACAAGAGTTTCTTGATTACCTTTCTCCTTGGTTTGATAAGTATCCAATCATTACTATGGAAGATGGGATGGATGAAGGCGACTGGGACGGTTGGAAATTATTAACCGATAAACTAGGTAAAGATGTGCAATTGGTTGGTGACGATTTATTTGTTACCAATACTTCTGTTCTTCAAGAAGGCATTGATAAGAACATTGCCAATTCAATTTTGATTAAAGTGAATCAGATTGGATCATTAACAGAAACTTTGGCGGCGATTGAGATGGCGAAGAAAGCAGGCTATACCGCTGTTATCTCGCATCGTTCGGGTGAGACAGAAGATACAACGATTGCGGATTTAGCTGTGGCAACATCAGCAGGGCAAATTAAAACGGGTTCACTTTCACGTTCTGATCGCGTTGCTAAGTACAACCGCTTAATGAAGATTGAAGATCAATTAGGTAGTCGTGCGAGTTATCCGGGTAAAGATACTTTCTATAACCTTGCTTAATGTTTAATAGGACTGATTATAAATAGATGAGAATAAGTACTGCACTTTTTGTTCTGCTGCTAGTGTTATTGCAATACCGCTTATGGTTTGGCAACGGCAGTATGACGGAAGTGCATCATCTAGAAAAACAGATTAGTCAAATGGAACAGCAGAACCAACAATTAAAAGAACGTAATCTTTCATTAACCGCAGAAGTGCTCGATCTAAAACAAGGCGAAGAAGCCATCGAAGAGCGAGCACGCAGTGAAATGGGGATGATTAAATATGATGAAACGTTTTATCAGATTATTGATTATTCCAGTTCGCAAGTTAGTTCTAATTAGACTCCATGTCATCTAATGCAAGATATTGGGTTGTTATACCCGCAGCAGGTGTGGGTAAGCGTATGGGAGTTGATAAACCCAAGCAATATATTCAGGTTAATGACAAAACAATAATTGAACATACGATTGAATGTTTTCTTCATCGAGAAGATATAGAAAAAGTGGTTGTCGCCATTTCTAAAATAGATGAATACTGGCCTGAACTAAGTGTTTCAAAACATGAGAAAGTAATCACAGCACCGGGTGGTGCAGAGCGTTATCAATCAGTGTTTAATGGTTTGCAGGAATTAAAGGGTAAAGCAAAGCAGGATGACTGGGTTCTGGTTCATGATGCAGCGAGACCTTGTTTAAGCCAGTCTGCGATTGATAGGCTTATGACTGAGTTACGTGAGCATGAAGTCGGCGGCCTATTAGCCATGCCTTGCCGTGATACAATGAAGCGAGCAAATGAAGCAGGTGAAATTATAGAAACTGTTGAACGAGAAGCGCTATGGCATGCGCAAACACCGCAGATGTTTAAATATGCAAAACTCTATTCAGCAATTAATGATGTATTGGAAAAAGACAATGTTGTTACTGATGAAGCAATGGCCATTGAGCTTTCAGGTTTTAAGCCATTACTTGTTAAAGGCCAGCAGGAAAATATAAAAATCACACATAAAGATGATTTAAAATATCTTGAAACTTACCTAAATGAGATGAAATTATAATGAGAATTGGACATGGCTACGATACACATCGTCTTGTTGAAGACAGACCTTTAATTCTTGGTGGTGTCAGAATTCCGTATGAAAAAGGTTTAGACGGTCACTCCGATGCTGATGCGGTGATACACGCATTATGTGATGCGATATTGGGTGCGATTTGTTTAGGTGATATAGGTAATCATTTTCCTGATACCGATCCGGAATTTAAAAATGTAGATAGTCGCATTTTATTAAAACAAGTTGTTGATTTAATGAAACAAAAAAATTATCAGTTAGGTAATGCTGATATAACAATATTGGCGCAAGCACCAAAGATGGCAGGACACATACCTGCTATGCGTGAAACTTTAGCGAGTGATTTAAATTGTAGTATCGAAAACATCAACGTCAAAGCTACGACGTCTGAGCGTATGGGTTTTGTTGGTCGTGGTGAAGGTATCTCTGTACATTCTGTAGTCTTACTTGTTTCTGCTTAATTCAGGCAGAAATCCGTCTCCTTTAAATACTAAAAATATTCCTCTAATTTTTATCGCATCATCATGCGATTTTGAGTCGTTGCGCTCATAAACATGTATTTTGATAAATGGAACTTCTCAAAATTAATTGGTGAGTTTTCAATTTAATTTTAAGGAGATTCATTTATGAATACTGTTAGTCATAGTAGTGAAGTTTTTTTTAATAACTTTAAGCACTTGAAAATAGAAGTAAGACCTGAACAAAGAGCTGTTTGGGTTTATTTAGATTCATTACCAACCCCTTGTATTACTCGAACTTTATTATCAGAACTAAAGTATTTTCAACAACAATTAATTTTATATAAAGGTCATTTACCATTTGAGAATGAACTGGTAAAAATTGATTATCACATTGTCACTTCGCATTATCCGGTATTCAGTTTTGGCGGAGATCTAAAGTACTTTTTTGAATGTATTGATAGCAGAGATGAAGATGGGTTAAGGAACTACGCATATTCCTGTATAGATACCATGTATCCAAATCTAAATGGATTCGATTTAGGTATAACAACAATATCTCTTATCCATGGCAATGCTTTAGGTGGCGGTTTTGAAGCTGCTTTATCAAGCAATGTGTTAATTGCAGAAAAACAAGCCGAGATGGGTTTTCCCGAAGTGTTATTTAATTTATTCCCTGGTATGGGGGCTTATAACCTTGTTGCACAAAGAGTTAGCCCGGCTATGGCGGAAGAAATGATAACAAGCGGGAGAACATATAGTGCCGAAGAACTGCATGAAGCAGGTTTGATCGATATGCTTGCCGAAGAAGGACAAGGTGTTTTCGCAGTAGATAATTTCATAAAAGGAGAGTTTAGACATCATAATATGCAAAGAGCACTATATAAAGTAAGAAATATTGTAAATCCAGTTGAATATGACAAATTAATTGCGATTTGTGATGTTTGGGTTGAGTCCGCACTTGCTTTAAAAGAAAAAGACATACGCACTATGAAACGTCTCGTTCGTAGTCAAAACAGGTTTGTCGGCCATCAAAAAAGTACTTCTACAGCTATAGCCGCTTCTTTATAAGAAGTCATATGGCACTTCATTTAATAAAACTTTTTAAAGGTTTTATCAATCGTGAATTATTTTTTAAGGAGATATTTAGATGTTACCTACATACAAAGAAGTTCAACTTGAATTAAGAAAACATATCCGTATTAATAGTGCGTTAGGTTTTAACATATATTTTACTGATATGGTCTTATATGCCATTAGTATTTATGCTGTACTGATATTGCCTGAATTGTGGATGAAGCTGATAGCCAGTGTCTTTGCAGGCTTTAAAATTTCCAATTTATCAGTTATCGCACATGATGCAGCGCATAACAGTTTAACCAAGTCAAAAAAATTGAATAAATTCATAGCAATAACATCATTATTACCATGTTTATTTAATTATCGTCTTTGGTTATATGACCATAACTATATCCATCATACAAAAACAAATGAAGAAAGTTTTCCTGATTCGTATACACCTTTATCAAAGGAAAAATATGATTCTTTGACGTCATTTGGCAAATGGAAGGAAAGACTTTATAGAAAGCCTTCGTTTTTATATTTTGGTCTTTATTACATTTGCGAAAGATGGATGAAGGTAAAATTTTACCCAACAAAAAATATGCCAGAAAAAATTAAAAAACGAGCATGGAAGTACTTTTCTGTGTTGATGCTATATTTTTCCGTATTTATGGGTATTTTATTTTTAGCACCTTTATACTCTTCAACTGGAATCTTTACGGCTGTTACGCTTGGATTTATTCTGCCTTTTTATATCTTTAATACTCTCTATGCATTTGCAGTTTATATGCAACATACGCACCCTGATGTTGCCTGGTTTGAAACTGCCCCTGATAGGAAGGTTGATGGTAGGCAAGAATTTATTTCTGTACAGATAGCTTTTCCAGATTGGTTTAATATATTTGCACATAATATATTTGACCATGGAGCACATCATGCTTGCCCGGCTATCCCATGCTATCGATTAGGTAAAGCCCAGAAAAAGCTAAATGAAATGCTTGGGGAAAATGCGTTGACATATCCATTTTCAGTGTCCAGCTTATTTGAAATCATGGAGACCTGTAAGTTATATGATTATGAAAATGGTTGCTGGTTAGACTTTGATGGTAATAGAACCAGTAAACCTAAGCTAAACGATACATCAGCAGAATACGCAAAAGTAGCTTAAGTATTTTATTGTTTCTTTCAAATAACCAGACAAGGAAGTTTGGTTATGTTTTAAATAGTCTCTTTTTTATCGTTATTCAGATAATTACTTAGTGCAGACTCTGTGTTATTAAATACATTATCTAATAAGCTTATATG
>JBMZNW010000150.1:2170-5067 GCA_049619915.1 Gammaproteobacteria bacterium | reverse complement strand
GGAACAAGTTTTGTTAAAGGTGATTGGCGTTCAGATGAGCGTGGTAGCTTTGATTTGTTTGGTGCTTTGATTTATATCTTTTCAATATTATTGATTTGTCTTGCTGTTTCCAACTTACCATCGCTATTCAGCTTTATTTTGCTGGGTTTATCGCTATTTGGTTTTGCGTTTTTCTTTTTGTTTGAAAACAAGCATAAACATCCTATCTTGAATGTCAGTTTGTTTTTTACTAATCGCGTTTTTACATTTTCTTGTTTGGCGTCATTAATTATTTATACAGCGACATTTGCCAATGTTGTACAAGTCAGCCTTTATTTACAATATTTAAAAGGACTATCTGCAACAACAGCAGGGATAATCATGATGTGTCAGCCATTGACTATGGCACTATTTTCACCTCTAGCAGGCCGTCTATCAGATAAAATTGAACCACGTTATCTTGCGACTACAGGCATGGCGATAAGTTGTGCTGGTTTGCTTTTGCTTTCTAATCTACAGGTTGCGTCGAGTTTAAATTACTTAATTGCTGCACTGGTGATAACGGGTTTTGGTTTCAGTTTGTTTTCTTCACCAAATGTGAATGCCATCATGGGTTCAGTTGAAAAACGTTCATTAGGTAGTGCGAACGGTGTAGTTGCAACAATGCGGCTTTTTGGACAAATGACGAGTATGGCTTTGGTGACGTTGGTGTTTGCTTTAATCTTGGGTTCAGTAGAAATACAGGTTTCAAATTATCAAGAACTGGAAAAAGCAATTCGTATGGCTTTTTCATTAGCAGCTTGTTTATGTTTGCCGGGTCTATACTTTTCTCTGGCAAGAGGAATGCTACGATCAAACTAAAGTGAACTTTAGTCGCCGTTATATAAATTAGGTTTTAACGGATCGGGTGGCATTTGTAAGTGATACCCTTTTTCTTCTAAGTTTCCCATCACTTTAGTGACATCTTCACGCGCCAGTTTTCTTTCTGCTGTTAATTCAAGCTCCATAACAAAAGTTAATTCTTTAACCAGTTTGATCAATTCATCAGGCAGTTCTTCTTTTGTTTTATCTTCATGAATATACAGATACATTTCATCGCGTGATGAACAGCGGTAGATATTACATTTAATTTTTTTCATAGAGCTAAGTAGTTTAATGAGGTATCAAGCGCTTTTAATAAGATGCTTTTAAAAATAATATGTTTTGGCGTGTTTTCTAGAATAAACCTGTGATATTACCATTATCATCAATATCAATACGTTCCGCTGCCGGTACTTTTGGTAAACCGGGCATGGTCATCATATTGCCGCAAATCGCAACGATAAAACCTGCACCGTTAGCTAAACGTACTTCACTGACGTGTACATTGTGCCCAGTAGGCGCACCAATGGCTGTTGGATCAGTCGAGAATGACATTTGTGTCTTAGCCATACAAACTGGATAAGAACCGTATTCTTCGTTCCAGTCTTGCAGTTGTTGCTTCACTTTAGGATCGAATGAAACAGAACCTGCGCCGTAAACCTTTGTTGCGACTGCTTCAATTTTTTCTGCTAGTGAAACACTATCTTCATAAACATATTTATGAGAGCCAGGATTGTTATCAACGATATCAGCAACGGCTTTCGCAAGGTCTTCTGCTCCAGCGCCGCCGTCTGCCCAGTGTTTTGACAGAACGGCTTTAACGCCTAATGATTCACATCGCTTAATTAACATATCAACTTCAGCATCAGTATCTAATGTGAAATGATTTAAACAAACAACGCAGGGCAAGCCATAGGCTTCAGTAATGTTTTTAATATGGCGTTCCATATTAACCATACCTTTATCCAGTGCTTCCAAGTTTTGTTTATTAAGATCATCTTTAGCGACACCGCCGTGATATTTCATCGCACGTATGGTTGCAACAAGCACAATGGCAGCCGGATTTAAACCTGCCATGCGGGTTTTAATGTTAATAAATTTTTCAGCACCCAAGTCCGCACCAAAACCAGCTTCTGTGACAACATAATCCGCCAGCTTTAAACCAGTTTTAGTTGCCGTTACGGTATTACAACCGTGTGCGATATTCGCGAAAGGGCCGCCGTGAATAATGACGACATTATTTTCCAATGTTTGAACCATGTTTGGATTAATTGCATCTTTTAATAACGTTGCCATTGAACCGTGTGCATTTAAGTCACGCGCATAAACAGGCGTGACTTCATCTTTTTTGTAACCAATAACAATTCTGCCCAGACGTTGTTTTAAATCAGCGCGGCTGGTTGCCAGACATAAAATCGCCATAATTTCTGAAGCGACAACAATGTCATAACCATCTTCACGTAGATAACCGTTAGCTGAGCCACCCATGCCAACTGTAATTTTACGCAGTGCGCGATCATTCATATCAACAACGCGCTTGTATTGAATGCGACAAGGATCAATATCGAGTGCATTACCATGAGTAATATGATTATCAATCATCGCGGAAAGTAAGTTATGCGCGACACCAATTGCATGAAAGTCGCCAGTGAAATGTAGGTTAATGTCTTCCATCGGTACAACCTGCGCATAACCACCACCAGCTGCACCACCTTTGACACCAAAACAAGGGCCGAGTGAAGGTTCACGTAAACACATAATGGCTTTTTTACCAATGCGGTTTAATGCATCACCAAGACCAACGGTTGTCGTTGTTTTTCCTTCGCCTGCCGGTGTAGGACTAACAGCGGTAACTAGAATCAGTTTTCCGTCTTCTTTGTCTTTTAGACTATCAATATAGTTGAGTGATAATTTCGCTTTATAGTGACCATAAGGTTCGAGATGTTCACTATCAATTCCATATTGTTCATTGGCGAGATCAACAATACGTTTCATTTTTGCCTTTTGAGCAATTTCAATATCAGACATGTTGCCCTCCAGATAAATGTTAAAACTAA
>JBMZNW010000150.1:0-2160 GCA_049619915.1 Gammaproteobacteria bacterium | reverse complement strand
ACAAAAGCTTATATAAATGACATGATGTCGTTATTATGTTCGTTTTATATTTTTAATTTTTGTCAGCGAGCGTTTTAAATAGTTTAGCTTGTTAACGCGTGATTCACTAATTTCTTTCAGGGTATTATGAGTGTGAGATTTATGTTGAAATATTTTTTACATAAATTGCCCTGTTTTGTAGAGTTTGTATACAAGTTGAAAATCAACAATTAGGAGCTAATCCATAAACAGCCTATTAGAATATTTGATTCGTACCCGCATTCTGCTTGCCGGGAAAAGGGCCTTGTTTGCCTTATCGTTACTCGGTTTATTAACAGGCATTGTTGTTGGTTTAGTCATCATTTTATTTCGTCTTAGCATGGAATTAATCCAGGTATCATTTCTCCCTGAGGCAAATCCGGAAAACTATGAAGCATTAAGTTGGCAAGCGCGGCTTTTGTTGGCTGCATCGGGTGGTTTGGTTTTAGGCTTATTATTTTATTTTGTTTCGAAAGTGCCGCTGCGCGTAGGCGTGATTCATGTTTTGGAACGCTTGTCTTATAACGAAGGCAGTATGCCTTTTAAAAATCTCTGCTTGCAGTTTATTGGCGGGACGATAGCAATAGTCACCGGTCAATCAGTTGGGCGTGAAGGCCCCAGCATCCATTTAGGTGCTGCCAGTGCCAGTTTGATGGGAAGGAAATTACAACTACCCAATAATAGTATTCGTATTTTGGTTGGTTGTGGCGCGGCGGCTGCCATTGCCGCTTCATTTAATACTCCCTTAGCGGGGGTTATTTTTGCCATGGAAGTTATCTTGATGGAATACACGATAGCGGGTTTTACACCGGTTATTTTATCCGCAGTTAGTGCCACGCTTATTTGCCAGTTGGTATTTGGCGATAGCCCGGTCTTTGCCGTACAAGCGGTAACGCTGGAATCATTTCTTGAATTACCGATCATTGTTTTGATGGGTGTCTTAATTGGCGCAATTGCTGCCGCATTTATTTACCTGACCCGAACGATGACTGAATTAGGCAAAAAAGTAGGCATTTGGTTACGACTATTTCTAGCTGGCTTAGGTGTGGGTTTGATTGCGGTAATTAGTCCAGAAGTAATGAGTCTTGGTTATGACACTGTTAATGCAGCAATACTCGGCGATATTGCTATTGTCTCTCTATTGATCATTTTATTTGCCAAGATTATTGCAACATCACTTTGTATTGGCTTTAGTATCCCCGCAGGCTTAATTGGTCCGGCTATTTTTATCGGTGCATTGGCTGGTGGCATTATTGGTAAGCTGGTTGAAATGTATGACGGTTCTTTTTCGGATGTGGGTCTTTATGCCATGTTAGGTATGGGCGCGATGATGAGTGCCACATTGCAGGCTCCGTTAGCGGCATTGATTGCATTACTCGAACTCACTGGAAATCAGAATATTATTTTTCCCGGAATGCTGGCGATTGTTAGTGCTAATTTGGCCGCACGCGAACTATTCAAATGTGACTCTATCTTTATGTCTCAATTCAGAGAGCTAGGTTTGGATTATCGTAATGATCCGATAGCGCAGTCGCTGCGGCGTATTGGTGTTGAATCTGTTGTGAATAAAGCCTATGTCATTACGGAGCCTGTTATCCAACGGAGCGTAGCCTATAACCATCTGAAAGAATCGCCTGACTGGTTATTGATAAGAAGAGAGGAAGGCAATCAATTAATGCCGGCGACGGATTTGGCCAGACATCTGGAAGAAACAGAAGATGAAGAACTAGAGCTATTGGAAATACCGGCCAAACGTCGGCAATTGATACAAGTTGCGATTGAGTCGACTTTGCAACATGCACAACAATTATTAAATGAGTCTGACGCTGAGGCATTGTATGTCACGCGAAAACTCGGTGCTTCAGCTGATCGTATTTTCGGCATAATCACGCAAGAAGACATAGAGAAGCATTATCGTATTGTTAGCCGTTAACTGGTTGGAAAAGAATGAGAACGGATATCTAATCTAGTAGGCAAGTTTTAGCTTTCTAACGCTCTAGCTGTAGCTCGTTTCTGCGTAATTTTTGCTGATAATATTTCATAAAATCTGGTTTTCTTAATAGCGTATTGAGTCGTATTCTGATAGTCTTATTTCCCCTGAATATGAAACTATTTAGGCGATTTTTTACCCCTAAAACCGGT
>JBMZNW010000149.1:0-5078 GCA_049619915.1 Gammaproteobacteria bacterium | reverse complement strand
TCAATGACAGGACATCTTTTGGGTGCTGCTGGAGGAGTGGAGTTTATTGTTTGTTGTCTTGCTATTGAAAAACAGTTTTTACCTCCCACAGTGAATTATGAAGTTCCTGATCCTGAATGTGATTTGGATTATGTTCCACATACGGCTCGAGAAATGAAAATAGATACCGTGCTTTCAAATTCATTTGGTTTTGGTGGAACAAACGGTTCTCTCATTTTTAAGAAAGTATCGTAATAAACTAACGCCATTACATCACTATGGCAGACAACACTTTAATCAACGGTAAAGCAACAACAGAGATATCCTGTCTGGATCGTGGTTTACAATACGGCGACGGTGTTTTTGAAACTATTGCTGTAGATAACGGCAAATTACTTTGTTGGGATGAGCATATCGAACGTCTTAACTCAGGATGCGAACGTCTTAATATCCCGCTTCAAAATAGCGAAACGCTAAAGAATGAAGCCCTATCTTTAATTAATCCTTTAATTCGTTTTGATGAAAAAGGCGTAATCAAAATTATCATTACACGCGGGCAGGGCGGACGTGGCTACGCTATCCCAGAGCATGCTGAACCAAGTAGAATCATTTCGCTTTATCCTTTTCCTAATTATCCAGAAGATAATTCTAACGGCGTAGCAGTTCGTATTTGTAATTATCGATATGCTCATAATGAAACACTTTCCGGCATAAAGCATATGAATCGTCTGGAACAGGTGATGGCACGTTCTGAATGGAATAATACTGATATTGCTGAAGGTATCGTTCTCGATAAAGAAAGCAATGTTATTGAAGGCACAATGAGTAATATATTTTGTGTGATTAATAATATTTTACTAACTCCAAAATTAAACCTCTGTGGCGTAGAAGGCGTCATACGTAACAAAATTCTTAAACTGGCTTCGACATTAGACATAAACACAGAAATTAAAACAGTTTCTTTAGATGAATTAAAAAATGCAGGTGAGATATTTATCTGTAATAGTGTGATTGGACTATGGCCGGTTATCAAACTGGAACAACAGACTTTTTCTGTTGGTAAGTTAACCAAGCAAATCAAGCAGGCACTATTAGAGACGAATAGTATTCCATCATGACGTTAACGCCTTTATTAAAACGCATATTAGCTTTATCAGGCCTGCTTGTTTTATTCTTATCAATAACACTGGCTTTATTTTATCTTGATTACAAATCGTTTTTAGAAACGCCGATTAACACTAAAAAAGAAGTGATATTCACTATTGAATCAGGAATGAGTTTTTCTGCGCTAAACAAAAAACTTGTTTCAGAAAATATAATTTATGATAGTCGGTATTTAGAATTATTAGCACGTCATTCTAAACGAGCAAATAAAATCAAATCGGGTGAATACAATATAGTGCCCGGCATTCTACCTGATGAATTATTAAATATTTTTGTTTCCGGCAGGGTAGTACAGTATTCCATGACTTTGGTTGAAGGTTGGCAAATTCATGAAATGCTGGAAGCGATAAAACTTAATGATGTATTAGAAAAAAAACTCACGACGCATGATCCGGATAAATTATTAAGCGCTTTAGGCTATCCGGAGCCAGTTGCTGAAGGTTTGTTTTTTCCTGATACCTACCATTTCCCCCGGGGTACCAGTGATATCGAATTTCTAAAACGATCTTATAAGCGACTTCAACAAGTTCTCGAGCAGGAGTGGCAGAATCGCGCAGAAAACTTACCGTATAAAACACCTTATGAAGCATTAATAATGGCTTCAATAGTTGAAAAAGAAACTGGCTTAGCTAGTGAAAGGGCGAAAATTGCCGGTGTCTTTGTACGCCGATTAAATATAAACATGCGATTGCAAACTGATCCAACAGTGATTTATGCCATGGGCAGACAGTTTGATGGCAATATAAGAAAGAAAGATCTAAAAATCGATTCGCCCTATAACACTTATCGCTATAAAGGTTTGCCACCAAGCCCAATTTCACTCGTCGGTCGTGAAGCAATACACGCGGCGCTACACCCGGAAGATGGTAAAGAACTGTATTTTGTTTCTAAAGGCGATGGTTCTCATTATTTTTCTGAAACCTTGGCCGAACATAACCGTGCCGTTGTAAAATATCAGCTAAAAAAAGGTAAGTAATATGCAGCGAGGTGTATTCATCACATTAGAAGGCGTCGAAGGCGCGGGCAAAAGCACGCTAATGGCGTATGCTGCCGAATATTATGCCGAAAAAGGCCGAGAAGTGATTCAGACTCGTGAGCCTGGCGGCACTAAAACGGGCGAACAAATTAGAGCGATTCTTTTAGACAGCAATAATGAAACACTCACCGACAATACTGAATTATTGTTAATGTTTGCTGCCAGAATGCAACATATCGATGAAGTCATTAAACCTGCATTATCATCGGGACACGTCATTATTTGCGACCGCTTTACTGATGCAACGTATGCTTATCAGGGAGCAGGGAGAGGGTTAGACATTACACGTATTGAAGCGCTAGAAAACTGGGTACAACAAGGGCTGAAACCCGATATGACGCTTTTATTTGATCTGGATGTTGAAACTGGACTCAGACGTGCAAATCAACGCAGTGATGCTGATCGGTTTGAACAAGAAGAAATCCATTTTTTTGAGCGTATCCGTAGCTGTTACCTAAAACGAGCAGAAAATGAACCTGAGCGCTTTCGTCTTGTTGATGCATCGCAATCATTTGAAGATGTGAAGCTGCAAATCCAAACTATTCTGGAAGAATATTCGTGTTAGAGATTTATCCCTGGCAGGAAAAGCAAAAAAAGCGTTTGCTGGAAATGCAAAAGCAACAACGTTTTCCTCATGCTTTATTGCTAACTGGGCCGGAAGGAATAGGGTTGACGCAATTTTCACTGACATTTGCCATGCAAATGCTGTGTTTAGATAAAGTCCAAGATAATGCCTGTGGTAAATGTCAAAGCTGCCAATTATTTCTTGCTGGTTCTCATCCTGATTTATTAATTATTGAGCCAGAAGAAGAGGGCAAGCAGGTAAAGATAGACCAGATAAGAGAACTTATAGAGTACGTTACATTAAAAAGTTTTTCCGGTAATTATAAGATTGCGATTATTAAATCGGCTAATGCCATGAATCGTGCGACAGCTAATGCGCTACTAAAAACATTGGAAGAGCCGCCTTCTCAGTCAATGTTATTTCTTTTAAGCCATAGACCTTCTAGTCTGCCGATTACGATAAGAAGTCGTTGTCAAAAAGTGGATTTTGACGCCGCTTATGATGACAGCGCGGTTAACTGGCTTAAACAACAGCCTATTGAAAGCGATCTATCTTCCGAATTATTGCTACGTTTAGCTTCTGGCGGGCCGTTAAAAGCGGTAAAGATGGTTGAAGAAGAACAAATACAACACCGTCAAACCCTGCTGAATGACTTGAAGTCCTTATCTAAGAATAATTCTGATCCGGTACAAATTGCTTCAAATTGGCAAGCACTCGGGACAGAAAATGTTTTTATCAGTTTATTGAGATTAATTCAGGACCTGATTCGTTTAAAACTTCAGAAAGAAGCGTCGAACCTTGTTAACTTTGACTTGAAAGAAGACTTGCAAGACCTTGTAAATTCATTAGACTTGCTTGCGTTGGTCAGGAATTATGATTTTGTATTATTTAAATACCAACAGTCGACAGGCGCGATGAACTACAATGTTTTAAGCTTGTTTGAAGAAATTGTACTAAATTGGAATAAACCCAAAGCAGCAATGGATTAATCCAAAACGAGTTCAGAAACGAATTTAGAAATGAATTCAGAAATGCATTTAGGGGAGTAAGTTAAATGGCAGCTGGCCGCGATGCAAGACAAGGTATTTTATCTCTAACAATTCGAGATAAAAGTGCGCTATACGCTTCTTATATGCCGTTTGTAAAAAATGGCGGACTTTTTATCCCTACAGCAAAAGACTACAGCCTTGGCGATGAGGTTTTCATGTTATTAACCCTGACAGACAGCAAAGATAAACTACCTGTCGCTGGCAAAGTCGTCTGGATTACCCCTAAAGGCGCACAAGGCAACAAAACAGCCGGAATAGGCGTACAATTTAGCGAATTAGATAAAGGCGCAACCAAAAGCAAGATTGAGAAATCGCTTGCTGGCGCATTAAAGTCTGACCGTCCTACACACACAATGTAATCAGTAGTTTTAAGCTACTGTAATACCAAAATCTTTTCCTATGGCTAGTCTTATAGATTCTCATTGTCATATTCCTTTGCTTAGCGAAGATATGTCAGTAGATGAAATCTTGAGTAACGCAAAAGAGAATGATGTGTCTCATATGCTATGTATTGCTATTGATCTCGAAGGCTCACCCAAAATCATTGATTTGGCACGAAAATATAAAAACGTGTCGGCATCTGTCGGTATTCACCCAAATACTGAGTTGGAACAAGAAGCAACTGCTGAAGATATTATTTCTCTGGCATCAAATGAGGAAGTCGTCGCGATTGGTGAAACAGGACTCGACTATTTCCGTAGTGAAGGTGATTTAGAATGGCAGCGTGATCGTTTTCGCACACATATCAGTGTGGCAAAGGAATTAGATAAACCGCTTATTATCCATACACGCGAAGCTAAGGATGATGTTATTCGCATATTAAAAGAAGAGGGCGCCGATGAAGTCGGTGGCGTTATGCACTGCTTTGTTGAAGACTGGGAGACAGCTCAAGCTGCGATGGATCTGAATTTTCTCATTTCTTTCTCAGGTATTGTCACCTTTAAAAATGCAAAAGAATTACAACAAGTCGCGAAACAAACGCCTCTGGAAAAAATGTTAGTTGAGACAGATTCACCTTATCTGGCTCCAGTACCGTTTCGTGGTAAGACGAATCAACCTGCGTATGTAAAACATGTCGCGGAATTTATTGCCGAATTAAAAGAAACTAGTTTTGAACAGGTCGCTGAAACAACCAGCAATAATTACAATAAATTATTTAATTAAATCAAATAATTGAGAGAAATATCTCAAGTCCTTTATCTATTTTTTCCTTGCTAGTATAGAAGTGCGGGGAAAAACGAATACCACCAGCTCGATTGGCACAAATTACTTTATTTTTCATTAA
>JBMZNW010000148.1:1832-5132 GCA_049619915.1 Gammaproteobacteria bacterium | reverse complement strand
CCCGGGAGTCGGCGCGCAAATCTTCGGTTAAATTTCTTCTCTTATTAATATCCAGTATTTCACCTTTTACAACGTATGAACCGTCTCGCGTCATATAGATGACTTCCGTACCAATAATAACCTGATACAAACCTTCTATTGGCGAGGGCTGAATATTATCGATTTCTACATCAGGCAAAAAATTTGAAATAGCCGCAGCAAGTTCTTGTTTTAAAGCATCATCTGCCCATAACGAGTTAGAAAATAATAAAGCAGAAAGTGCTAATACATTAAACTTCATAATGACTCCAAAATATTGAATTTGAGTAAAACCCTAAATAAATAATTAGGTTACAGACTGTTATGACTATTATACAGCGAGTCTGTTCCCATTTAACAAAACTATTTTCAATGATAAAGTCACCTAATCTTGTATTCAATCCAGATAAACGGATTTAACATGAATAACACATTAAAAGTGCAGACTTCAGAAACAAAACTAAGCCTTGATTACATACTTGATCTGCTTGAAAAAGATGGGCTGATCAAAGCACAACAACGTCTACAGTTAGCCAATTTAGGCGCAGATCAGACAAAAATTCAGATTCATCCATTAATTTCTGTTGCTGAGCAAGGTTGGCAATCAACTACCAAACCCAGTTATCCTTTGAGTCTGGAAACATTGACCAAATGGCTTGCCGATAAAGTAAACCAGACTTATTTACGTATTGACCCTTTAAAAATCGATGTTGAAAAAACAACTGCTGTTGTTTCACAAGCTTATGCATCGAAATTAAAAATCCTTCCGGTAGAAGTCAATGAAACAGAAGTCACTATTGCAACCTGCGAGCCGTTTATCTCAAGCTGGGAAAATGAACTTGAGCGCATAGCAAAAAGAAAGGTCAAACGCGTCATTATCAATCCCAGAGATCTTGAACGTTATCTGGTTGAGTTTTACGGCATCAGCAAGTCCATTATTGGCGCAACGTCTGAGAAAAAAGACGAACCCATCGCCTTAATTCAAAATTTTGAACAGCTTGTTCAAATGGGAAAATCAGGTGAACCCGATGCCAATGATCAACATATCGTCAGTATTGTTGATTGGTTATTACAATTTGCGTTTGAACAACGAGCCAGTGATATTCACCTGGAACCAAGAAGAGAAAAAGGTCGTATTCGTTTCAGAATCGATAGTGTTTTACATGTCGTACATGAACTGCCTATCTCACTTATGGGAGCGATTACCAGCCGGTTAAAATCATTAGGTCGTATGGATGTCACAGATCGTCGTCGGCCACAAGATGGGCGAGTGAAAACAATTGCGCCATCAGGTAAAGAAGTTGAAATGCGTTTATCAACGATGCCGACCACATTTGGTGAAAAGCTAGTCATGCGAATTTTTGATCCGGAAATGCTGGTAAAAAGTTATAAAGAACTGGGCTTTAGTCAACATGATCAAAAATTATTAAATAACATGCTCGATAGTCCACACGGTATCGTTCTTATTACTGGGCCAACAGGTTCAGGTAAAACAACAACTTTATATTCTGCATTGAATCAGGTAGCCAGGCCTGAAATTAATATTTGTACGATTGAAGATCCCATTGAAATGGTCGACCCGCAGTTTAACCAAATGCAGGTTCAAAAAGCCATTGATGTTGATTTTGCTACAGGAGTACGAACCTTATTAAGACAAGATCCAGACATCATTATGATTGGTGAGATTCGTGATCAAGAAACAGCTGACGTTGCTATACAAGCAGCATTAACCGGTCATCTTGTTTTGTCGAGCTTACACACCAATGATGCGCCTTCTGCCATTACACGACTAATCGATATTGGCATGCAACCGTTTCTATTAAACGCAACAATTCAAGGCATTGTTGCGCAACGACTATTAAGAACCTTATGCGTGCATTGCAAAGAGCAAATTGAAATAGATAAACAAGCTTGGCAAGAGTTTGCTAATCCGCATAAGTTAAAAATGCCAGCAAAAATTTGCAAACCGGTTGGCTGTGATGAATGTCGTCACACTGGGTATATGGGTCGTACTGGAATTTATGAAATATTAAGCATGAACGATACATTAAGAGAAAATATTACAGCGCAAACTGATATTGATCGTCTGCGCGAAGCCGCCATTAAATCAGGCATGCGCCCGTTAAAAATTAGCGGAGCTCAAAAAGTCGCAGATGGTGTTACAACTTTAGAAGAAGTTTATTCTGTATTGCCACAAAACCAGAGCTAAATAAAAACTAAAGGTATTTCTGAAAATAGATTTTTTTGCTAGAGCAAGGCAGTTGCGCGCGCAGAACCGCAGTGTATAAATAATACATGAGGATTCGAGCACGAAACTAACGCAGCTATAGTGAAAAAAGATTTTTCAGAAATGACTTTTCAGCCGCGTGGATGATGTTCACTATGCAAATCTTTCAACCGTTCTCTGGCAACGTGCGTATAGATTTGTGTTGTTGAGATATCACTGTGCCCTAATAACATTTGCACGACTCTTAAGTCCGCACCATGGTTAATTAAATGCGTCGCAAAAGCATGGCGTAATACATGTGGTGATAAATCTTTATTTATTCCGGCAATAACTGCATAACGTTTAATCATGTGCCAAAATGTTTGACGCGTCATTGCTCTAGCCCGCTTACTGGGGAATAAAGCATCAGACATCGTGTTGTTTAATATGTCATTTCTTGATGATGCAATATATTGTTCTAACCATTGCGTTGCTTCTTCACCTAATGGCACCAACCGCTCTTTATTACCTTTGCCGGTAACGCGAATCACACCTTGTCTTAAATTGATCTGTTGTACTGTTAGACCAACTAATTCAGAAACACGTAAGCCTGTTGCATACAAAACCTCCAACATACATTTATCACGTATTCCTAAAACCTCTTCAACATCCGGTGCATTTAATAATGCTTCGACTTCATCTTCAGTCAGGCTTTTCGGTAATGATCGACCTAACCTTGGCGCATCAATATTACTTACTGGGTTTTGTTTAATTCGATTTTCCCTAAGCAAGTATTCATATAAACGGCGCAAACTTGATAAACGTCTGGCAACGGTTCTCGTTGACGCATTTTCTACTGAGGCGAGATAAGCAAGCACGTCAGTCGCAGCTGCATTTATTACATCGACTTTGCGTGAGTGTAACCATGAAGCAAACTTGTATAAGTCGCTGCGATAAGCGCTTAAAGTATTATCGCTCAGCCCTCTTTCCATCCATAAGGCATCAAGGAAAGCATCGACAACCTGTTTAGCTTGTTCGGGTAAATTAGATGAGTTGTTTGAAGCTTGATTCATAGT
>JBMZNW010000148.1:0-1792 GCA_049619915.1 Gammaproteobacteria bacterium | reverse complement strand
CAAGTCAGATTAACTTGAATGAATCCCATTTAAAAGATACCGGGCTCAATTAGAGCCCGACAAAAGAGATGTAAACCTTAAAACTTATTTGCTTTTAATTTTTTCTTTAATACGTGCTGCTTTACCACGTAGGTCACGCATGTAGTACAGTTTTGCACGACGCACATCACCGCGACGTTTTACTTTAATTTCAGCAACTAAAGGACTGTAAGTCTGGAAAACACGCTCTACACCTTCGCCTGATGAAATCTTACGAACAGTAAATGATGAATTAATTCCACGGTTCTTTTTCGCGATAACAACACCTTCGAAAGCCTGTAAACGTTCACGTTCGCCTTCTTTTACTTTTACTTGAACAACAACAGTGTCACCTGGTCCGAATTCAGGGACTTCACGTGTCATTTGTTCGGCATCAAGTTGTTCGATTATATTTGACATTTTAATACTCCAATCGCCTATCTTTAGTTAATTCTTAAATCAATTTAAGACTGTTCAGAAATATATTCTTGCAACAATCTTTTCTGTTCTTCATTGAGCTCAATTGCCTCAATTAAATCCGGTCTACATTGCCATGTTTTTCCAAGCGCCTGTTTTAAGCGCCACAAACGTATACTTTCGTGATTACCACTTAGTAGAACATCCGGTACAACATGGCCTGCTATCTGTTCAGGCCGCGTATAATGCGGATAGTCCAGTAAACCATCAACAAATGAGTCTTCGTTTGCTGAATCTTCATGCCCTAATACACCGGGCAAGGTTCGACAAACACTATCAATCATGACCATCGCAGCAAGTTCACCGCCGCTCAGTACATAATCACCAATCGACCATTCTTCATCGACCTCGGCATCAATAATGCGTTGGTCTATACCTTCATAGCGACCAGATATTAATATCATGCCACTACGATTTGCTAACTCTTTAACACCGCCCTGTTCTAAACGCCTGCCTTGCGGTGACAAATAAATAACTTTTGCATCAGGCTGTGCCTGTTTTGCATTAACAATTGCACGACATAGCGGCTCGTACATCATGACCATGCCTGGGCCACCACCATACGGTCTATCATCAACCGTATTGTGCTTGTCTTCTGTGTAATCGCGAGGATTCCAACTACGAAACCCTATTAATTCATCAGAGACGGCTCGTCCTATAACACCATACTGTAATACCGGCTGAAACATCTCCGGGAACAGCGTAATAACATCAAGTTGATACATTGTTTAATCTTCAATTTGCCAATCGACATTAATTTGTCTGGCTGTTAAATCAACTTGTTTAACATACACATCCATTACTAATGGAATTAATATGTTTTTTTTATCTTTGCCACTATTAATAACAAGCACATCGTTTGCACCTGTTTCGACAATTTCACTGACTTTACCTAAACTTATTTGATCCTGATTAATCACTTCCAGACCAAGTAAGTCGTGCCAGTAGTATTCACCTTCGTCTAATTCCGGCAGTTGCTCTCGTCTGATTGCGATATCACAATTCATATAAAGCCGTGCCTGTTCCGGACTTTCAACCCCAGCCAGCTTTACCAATAAGCGGTCACCTCGGTGCTGAGATTCTTCTAGTTCGAACTGCTGCCATGTTTTATCAACATGAATCATCCAAGGCGAATAACTAAAAATATTTTTTTTTGGCCGGGTATACGACATGATTTTCATCAAACCTCGTACACCATGCGCCCCGCCAGTGCGGCCAACTATAATTCGGGACTTATTTTCTTCCTGCATTAAAAATCTTAATGCCGTTTTTGCCTAAATTAACTTAAGCAAACTTT
>JBMZNW010000147.1:0-5234 GCA_049619915.1 Gammaproteobacteria bacterium | reverse complement strand
GACTCGCTTTTTTTTGGCGATTGGAATTACCCGCTTAACTTTCACAAACAAAAGCTGGTTCTACATAGAGCATCAATGAAATATTTTCAAACGCTTTGTGCTAATAAAACTGAAACTTCCTATATTGAGTATCAAGCAAATAAAAAACTGTTAAAAACAGTCATTAAACAACACAGTCCCGCTCAGTTTATTATTTGCGATCCGGTTGATTTTATTCTTGAGAAAAGACTTAAATCTTTGATAGCTAAAAATAGCACCCTAGAACTACTAGCGGCGCCTTCCTTCATAAACTCGAAAACAGAAAATACGGAATATCGTTCTACAAAAAAACGTTGGTTCATGGCTGACTTTTATCAGCATCAAAGAAAGCGATTAAATATATTAGTAGAACAAGGCAAGCCGGTAGGTGGCAAATGGAGCTTTGATGAGGAGAATCGCAAAAAATTTCCCAAAAAGATGTTGTCGCAATTATTAGCAACGCCAGATAAAAATGACAACGCTTATGTAAAAGAAGCGATTAGTTATGTTGATAAAAAATTTCAGAAAAACTATGGAGCTATTAATCACTTTATCTATCCAACAACGCATGATGAAGCAGAAGCATGGTTGAATCATTTTATTAAACTAAAACTCAATAACTTTGGCCCTTATGAAGACGCCATTATCCCTGATGAAAACTGGCTTTATCATAGCGTGCTGACACCAATGTTAAATATTGGTTTACTCACTCCAAAGCAAGTTGTTAATGCAGTACTTAACTATGCTGAAAAAAATGAAATACCAATAGCCAGCCTCGAAGGTTTTATACGACAAGTCATTGGCTGGCGTGAATTTATGCGTACTACTTATGAAGACCTTGGTGTCACGATGCGCACAACAAATCACTGGCAACATAAACGTAAAATACCGGATAGTTTTTATAATGGAACAACTGGTATAGAACCCGTCGATAACACAATAAAAAGAATAAACGACCATGCGTATTGTCATCATATTGAACGGTTGATGGTACTAGGTGGATTCATGTTTATTTGTGAATTTGATCCGGACGATATTTATCGTTGGTTTATGGAATTATTTATCGATAGTTACGATTGGGTCATGGTACCGAATGTTTATGCCATGAGTCAGAATGCCGATGGCGGATTAATTACAACTAAACCGTATTTTTCAGGTTCGAGTTATATAAAAAAGATGAGCCATTATAAAACTGGCGAATGGTGTGATATCTGGGATGGTTTATATTGGCGTTTTATTATTAAGCACGCTGAAAACCTTAAACAAAATCCCCGCTGGGCAATGATGGTATCGATGGCGAACAAAATGGATAAAGAAAAAAAGAAACAACATTTAAACAATGCTGAAAATTTTTTAAAAAAATTAAAATAATATTTATTTTTAGATTCAATAACTGTGTGTCATTGACTTCATATCACTACAATAATGCTATTATCTCTATAAAACTATAATAAAAAACGACTATAAATAGAAAATGAAACTCGCAACATATTTATATAACAATCAAATTTCTGTTGGCATTATCATAGATGATGCCATCTGCCCTGCGCCTGAAAAATATAATGGTCATAATGGCATGATTCGTTTCTTACAGGATGGTCTGCAAAGCAACAATGAATTTATCAATAATGAAGAAACATTAGTTCCTCTTAATAAATGCCAGTTACTAGCACCAATAGCAAAACCGGGAAAGTTTTTTGGTGTCGGTTTGAATTACGCCGATCACATTGAAGAAACAGGATTGGATAAACCGGAATACCCTACTTTTTTTAATAAGCAAAACACTTGTGTTATTGGGCCAGATGAAGCTATTCACCTTCCAAAGGTTTCTGAAAAACTCGACTATGAAGGCGAGCTGGCTGTTGTTATTGGTAAGCGCTGTCGCAATGTTAATTATGAAGAAGCAAAAAATATGGTTGCAGGTTATACCATTGTTAATGATGTTAGCGTACGTGACTGGCAAATGCGTTCACATACATGGACATTAGGTAAGTCCTTCGATACACATGGACCATGTGGTCCATGGATTGTGACGGCTGATGAACTTGGCGATCCGCATAATCTCAATATTAAAACCTGGGTTAATGAAGATAAACGACAAGACTTTAGTACTGAGAACTTAATCTTTGATTGTTATTATCTTGTTGAATATTTATCAACCGTTATGACACTGGAACCGGGCGATATTATTGCGACAGGTACAAGCAGTGGTGTCGGCGTAAAGATGACACCTCGCGGTTATATGAAAGCCGGTGATGTTGTGAAAATTGAAATTGAGAATATTGGTTGTTTAAGTAACTCGGTTATTGAAGAACCGGAATCGACAAAGTTTATTCAAGAATAAGCGATATCACCTGCATCAATTTTTTCTAACAAACTCTGCATATAATCAAAACGGTTTAATGGATTATCCATTTCTAGCAACGCTTGTTTGGAAGATAAATCAAATGGCAATAATTCAGCCAGACGATCACTCACCCAGTTTGCTTCATCAAATCGTTCTGATTCATTCAAGAAAGGTAATTCATAACGATTTCCAATTTCCTTTAGTAAAGCAGAAAAGTTTTGATACGCATCGGTAATCAACTCGTCTTCTTCATCAAGAAAAGTAATATCACCTACACATAAATTATCTTTCTGGAATTCAAAACTATCGACTTTGAATCGTTGCTCACCTTTAACAACAATTTCTAACAAGCCATCGTCACCACTATCCCAATCAATAATTTTGACCGTGGTTCCCATTGGGAAAAACTTAGCGGGCACGCCGGCTTCCTCACCATCCTGGATTAAACAGATACCAAAACCGTTATCATTTCGTAAGCACTCACTGACCATATCAATATATCGCGGCTCAAATAACCTTAAAGGCAACTCACCTTCTGGAAAAACAACTGTTTTGAGTGGAAATAAAGGAATTTTCATACTTAGCTCAATACCTCAATCAGTTTTTTATGAATACCGCCAAAACCACCATTACTCATCACTACTATTTGGTCTCCCGGCTGATGCTGCTCGGCAATTAAACTGACTATTGCCTCTATATCTTTGAAGACTCGACAACGTTCACCGAGTTCAGTCATATTTTTAGCGATATCCCAATCAACATTGTCAGCTTGAAACAGTAAAACCTGATCAGCTTTTTCAAATGAAGCTGCCAGCGTTTCTGCATGATAGCCCATGCGCATGGTATTAGAACGAGGCTCCATAACAGCGATTATACGGTTATCGGGCGCATGTTGGCGCAACGCTTCCAATGTTTTACTAATTGCGGTTGGATGATGGGCAAAATCGTCATAAATGCGTGTTCCATTCGACTCAAAAAGGCACTCTAAACGCCGTTTTACGGACTTAAATTCACTTAATGCAGTACAAGCTTTCCCAACATCAATACCAATATGTTCAGCGGCAATAATCGCTGCAAGCGCATTATTCGCATTATGTTCACCAATTAGCGACCAATTGACCTCGCCCACCTCATTTCCTTCGTGAATGACTTTAAAACGATGAAAATCCGTGCTCGCCTCAGCAATAGACCAGTTAGCGCTTACTTTCATGCTAAAGCTTTCTTTATTTGACCAACAGCCCATATCCAATACTTTTTTAACTTCTTCATCCTCTTTCGGGAAAATAACCCGTGCCTGCTCAGGCAAAATACGCATTAAATGATGGAATTCGCGTCTTATATCAGCAATATCGTGAAATATATCAGCATGATCGAACTCAATATTATTAATAATTAAAGTTTTAGGATGATAATGAATGAATTTAGAGCGTTTATCAGAAAACGCGGTGTCATACTCATCCGCCTCGATAACAAAATAATCCGAATCGGTATAACGCGCGGAAATACCAAAATTCTCCGCCACACCGCCAATTAAAAAGCCGGGATTGAGTCCGGCATACTCAAGAATCCAGCTTAAAATGGTTGTGGTGGTTGTTTTGCCATGCGTTCCAGATACCGCTAACACATGCTTATTTTTTAAAACGGCGTTATATAACCACTCAGGCCCCGATGTGAAAGGAATCTGTTTATTTAAAACCGCTTCAAGCGCTGGATTGCCACGCGAAATGGTATTACCGACAATAACGATATCCGGCACAGGCTGAAGATGCTCAGCTTTATAACCTTGCATCAAATCAATACCGGCTTTTTCAAGCTGATCACTCATCGGCGGGTAAACATTTTGATCCGAACCCGTCACATCATGCCCCAATTTGCGAGCAATCTGAGCAATCCCTCCCATGAACGTGCCACAAATTCCCAATATATGTATGTGCATTAACTTGTTCCCGCCGACATGACTGCTGAAGTAAAACTAAACGCGATCCAGACATAAGTCAGTGTTAAAAAAAAGGCTATCGCAAAATGCGTTTCGAGCGCATGTTTCAGAATATGAGACATGATAACAATATTCCAACATGCCAATATCGCCAGTAACAATAACCCCATCGTTTGTTCTGAAGTTAGAGTGAGTTCATCAACGTCGCCTATCCCGATCATTAAATAAACGGGTAGCGCTATGATGCTCATAATAATACCTGTCCCCGCTAATGCCGTTACCGTCTGCGGCCATCGCGGTAATTTTCCATTGATTTGTAATAGTGCATACGTGAATAACATAATCAGCACTACATCGAGCAAACCAGCAACGATGGCTCCTTCAACGGGTTGCGACAAACCGGCTAGTAAGATTGATAAAAGCGCGTAACACAATAAACAAAGTGTTAAAAAGTTTTTTGATTCAGGGATATCCTGAGGCTTCTTTACTAAACGACAAATATCGAAGAAAGCCAGAAAAAGGATTTTGAAAGTTTCAAGCATGGATTAAAGAGTATTTTTCTTATTCAAATTACGTTTGCAACATATTAACGTATTTAGAACTTTTTTTTCTTTGCTTTTCTTCATTGCGACGACTTTCTTTTTTTAATATTTCGGTTTTAACTTTTCTTGTTATTTAATAGCGCTATAGTCCTAGCTCGGCTAGAAGTGAACATAATAATAAGTGGTTTTCTTCATTAAGTTTCTAAATACCAACTTATATACTCATAATGCAGCATGCGGCAATATCTTAAATAGCTCTTCTGCCTGTGAACGAGTAATTCGCTCAAGCACATATTTTTCAGCATCATCTTTCATTAAATAAAATCGCCAATATTCAATAGTAGACCTATCGAGATATAGTTTTTCTTTTTTAGATTCATTCGAGGCAACC
>JBMZNW010000146.1:0-5237 GCA_049619915.1 Gammaproteobacteria bacterium | reverse complement strand
TGGTCCTGGTTCAGGTTGTAACGAAAATCATCGTCGTTATTTTAATCCTGAAAAATACAGGATTGTTTTATTTGATCAACGAGGATGTAACCGCTCTTTGCCCAATGGTTGTGTAGAAGAAAATGCGACACAGCAGCTTTTAAATGATATTGAATCTATTCGTCAGCAACTTGGTATTGATAAATGGTTGTTGTTTGGCGGTTCTTGGGGCGCGACATTAGCATTACTTTATGCCGAACAATATCCAGGAAATGTTTCAGGGATTATTCTAAGAGGGACTTTTTTAGCCAGACAATGTGATTTTGATTGGTTTGCAAAGTCTGGTGTTAATAACATCTTTCCAGATTATTGGCAGGAGTTTACTTCCAGCTTTAATGAAGCAGAAAAAGCTCATTTTATAAAAACGCTCCATGAAAAAGTGATGTCTGATGATAAAAGCCAACAGCTTGAAGCAGCTAAAACTTGGTCACTATGGGCGGGCAGAATTGTTACTCACAGTATTACCGATGACTATAAACTGGAAATAGAAAGTGAGGAAGAATTAATCAATGAAGTAAAGATTGAAATGCACTATGCAATTAATCATTACTTTATAGAAGAAAACCAAATACTAAATAATATTTCAAATGTACCAGATGTGCCGGTGACAATAATACATGGTCGTAAAGACTTAACTTGTTTACCTGAATCATCATGGGCTGTGCATCAAGCCCTAAATAATACAGAGAATAGTATAAACAAAGCTAAATCGAAGTTAGTCATTGTCCCTGAGGTTGGACACTTAGCGAGTGAAGCTTCAATGATTGATGCATTGATATCTGCAACAGATGAAATGGCAGAATTGCTATCATGAGTATTCTCGAAAAAGACTCGCCATTAATAATGGGAATATTAAATGTGACGCCGGATAGTTTTTCTGATGGTGGCAAATACAACGATATAGATGCAGCGATTAATCAGGGCAAGAGGATGATTGATGAAGGCGCAGATATTATCGATATCGGCGGTGAATCAACAAGACCTGGCTCAGAACGTGTCAGCGTTAATGAACAAATTGAACGCGTCGTTCATATTATTAAGGCGATTAGCGAAACTATACCTGAACATGTACAAATCAGTATTGATACAACACGATCTAAAGTTGCTGAAGCAGCATTAGAGGCAGGCGCACATATCGTTAATGATGTTTCTGGCGGTAATGATGATCCTGAAATAATTAATTTATGTGTTGATAAAGCTTGCCCTTATATCATTATGCATATGCAAGGTTCACCTGAAACTATGCAGAACAATCCAAGCTATGATGATGTGGTTGTTGATATAAAAACTTTTTTAGAAAGTAGGGTAAATGATTGTATCAAAGCTGGTATGACACAGAAAAATATTGTTATTGACCCGGGCATAGGCTTTGGTAAAACGCGTGAACATAATCTTATGTTGCTTAACAACTTAAAAGCGTTTGTCGATACAGGTTTTTCTGTTTTGTTAGGAACAAGTCGTAAACGCTTCATGGGTAGTATCTGTACTGTCAATGAGCCCTCTGAATTGATAGGTGCTACCACAGCAACAACCGCATTAGGTGTTGAAGCTGGTGTTAAGATATTTCGTGTTCACGATGTAAAACCAAATAGACAGGCTGCTGATGTTGCTTGGGCGATATTGAATGCTTAATTGATGCCTTAAAAATCGTCGTCCCACTACGACGTAAATTACATTAATAAAATTTATTTTGAAATTTTAATTTAATTAACAACCTAAACTTTATATCAAAATTTAATCATAACTAATTAATTTAAATAAATAAAAAACCCTCTTTTAAAGTAAGGTTTAAAGGTTAATCCAAGCCTGTTTAAGTGGCATATCGATTGCGATATCTCTTTTGAAATTCAAAAAAGAGATATCCGATGTTAAAAATATTTGGCTTTAGAATTACTCCTTTTTTTCTGTTTATTGTGGCTTTGCAAAGTCTGGCATTATTAATTTCATTATATGTCGGTGTCTTGCTTTATCAGGATACGAGCTTAGTTAATACATCAGCAGAAATTGTTGATCGCTCTGTCTATTCAGGTTTGTTTTTAATGGTTCAAGCCTAGATACCAGAATGTTTTTTGTTGCGGCACTAATCAGTGGCGGTATTGGAATGTTAGTTGGACAGTTTGGTTTACTAAGTAAATACTGGCGCTGTCTTGTTCGCTTAGGAATGGATTAAAGATAAAACAAGGGTTATTTAAACAATCAATTTCGATAACGTTTTAAAGTCTGGGTGTGTTGCATCTGCTAACCATTCAAATAAACTGATTTTGCTGCACATCGACAATAATCAGACAACTATTGTTAACATCGCATAAAGCCGACGATTGTTGTTCAGGTATAATTACATTAACCAGGAATTAACCAATTCAAGATCTTCAGATGATAATGTTCCTGCTGCTTGCTTAAGTCGAAGCGTGTCTAAAATGTAATTATATTTCGCCTGGCTGTAATTACGGCGAGCTTCCGAAGTTGTGCGTTGAGAAGCCACGACATCAACCGCAGTACGTGTGCCCACTTCAAAACCAGCTTCAGTCGCTTCTAATGCTGTTTCACTGGAAACAACGGCTTGTTTTAATGCATTAACCTGACTGATTCCGGTTATCACACCCAAATAAGCTTGGCGCGTTAGCCTTTGAGCCGAACGCCGCGCTTGTTCAAGCGCATGCATTGCCGCATTATAATTCTCATGCGCTTCGCGTGTCTGTGAGCTAACAAGCCCACCTGAAAATATAGGAATATTTAATTCCAGGCCAATAGAGGAGGTGTGCGTTTTAGTTGCGCCAAAACGTCCACCTGAAGAGTCATAACCATGTGAGCCAACTAAATCCAAAGTGGGGTAGTGACCTGCTGACTGGCGTTTGATTTCTGCTCTTGCTGTTTCCGCGGCTTCTCTAGCAGCAACCATACCTAAATTTTGTGCAAGGGAGGTTTCTGTCCAGCTTTCAATCGCGGCTGGTTCAGGTTTTACTAATGCCATTGCATCGCCTAGCGTTTCAAAACCGCTGACATAATCGCCAGTGAGTTCTCGCATTGCTTCCTGCGCATTATCGATTGTATTTTGTGCAAGAATTTCCTGTGCAACAGCGAGGTCATAACCTGCTTGTGCTTCTTGTACATCAGTAATGGCACTTAAGCCAACTTCAAAACGCTGGTTGGCCTGTTCTAATTGTCTGCTGAGTGATTTTACTTCTGCTTGTGCAAACTCAAGATTATCTTTTGCGGAAAGAATCTCAAAATAACGTTCTGCTATACGAACAATTAAATCTTGCTGCGCGCTAGCTAGTTCCGCTTCGGCCTGTTTTATTTGAGTATCGGCTTGCTTAAGCGCAATAAATCGATCCCGTCGGAAAATAGGTTGAGTGACATTTAAGGAATAGCCCCGACGATTAAAATCTACTTCTCCGCCAGTACCAAAGGCATTACCAACAGAGATATCTTGATCAAGCCGTGTTGTGTTCGCACTAAAACTTACATTTGGCAATAATTGAGATTGTGCCTGTGGTCGTGCTTCTAATGTTGCATTGTAAGAAGCTACTTCCTGTAGATAGGTCGGATCATTTTTTTCAGCGAGTTTATAAACGCTTAATAAATCCGCAGCAAAACAGTTAACCGAGAACAATAAAGGACTGATTAATACAAACGAACTTATACTTTTTATATTCATAAATATTACATTAGTTCTAATTATTATTAGATTGAAGCAAGTTAAGTATTAAATGCTCTTTAATACTGAGGCATATTTGGATCGACCGACCTTGCCCAGGCATCGACGCCGCCTTCAAGATTAATCATATTAACATAGCCATTACCTTCCAGATAACTGGCGACCTGAAAACTACGCATGCCATGATGGCAAATAACAACCGTTTCTTCGTCAGTTTTAAGTTCATCAAACATTTGTTGAACATTAGACATGCTTATATTGATGGAACCATCTATATGACAAGTTTCAAATTCCCATGCCTCACGCACATCTAATAAAACAGGCTTTTCCCCGGCATCCAGTTTAGCTTTTAGCTCTTCAGCAGATATTGTTTTCATTTGTTCTTAAAATTCAAACGTTTCTTTTTTCGGTGTTCCAATTAATGCAGGTAAATCGGTCTCGAAAATACTTTCCTGTTTGGAATAGCTGTCACCTTGTTTCGTTAATATACAGGCTTCCATTGCAGGCGACTCTCCAACGATAGCGAACATTCTTCCGTTTTCATTTAATAAATTCATAAACCGTTCATCTATTGCCGGTAACGATGCTGTTAACACGACAACGTCATACTTATCTGATTTATCTAATAAGTCGTACACATCTGCGCTATCAAGCTCGAAATTCGTCAAACCTGTCTTTGCTAACTTCTCAGCCGCTGTCGTAATGAAGTCAGGGTAGATATCAATACTTTTTACCTGTTTTGCTGTTTTTGCCAGTAAGGCTGTCAAATAGCCGCAACCGGTGCCAACTTCCAATACCGAGTCTTCTGCTGTTAATTTGAGTGACTGTAAAAGCCGCGCTTCTACTTTTGGCGTCATCGTCGTTTGTTCATGACCTATTGGGATAGGCATATCTGTAAAAGCTAGCTTTTGATAATCATCAGAAATAAAGTCTTCACGATGAAGCTCACCTAAAAGTCCTAAAATATTCGTATCAAGCACATCCCAAGTACGAATTTGTTGTTCAATCATGTTTGAACGGGCTAATTCTATATCCATACCTATATTTTCTCTTAAAGTGTTGTAGTTAGTTATCGTATTATATAGCATGTCATCAAGCTAGGGGCGCCTTTGTAGGCTGAGATTGACCCTTGAACCTGATCTGGCTAATACCAGCGTAGGGAAGCAAGCATCTTGCCGTTACTATAAACATTGGCGCTCGTAATACTATCTTTTTATTTATAAAGAGGCCGACTATGAGTGCACAACCCGATTCGATATTAAGTCATACCGCAACTGTTGATAAAAAAGCGGTTGAAGCTATCCCAAATTCTAAAAAAATCTATGTTACTGGCTCTCGCGCCGATATCCGTGTGCCAATGCGGGAAATCTCATGCTCACCGACGCAAACTCAAACAGGTCTCGAAGAGAATACACCCATTACCGTCTATGACACGTCAGGTGCCTATACTGATCCTGAAGCAAACATTGATATTAGAAAGGGTTTGCAACCATTAAGAGCAGGCTGGATAGCCGAACGTGATGATACAGTTGAACTTGAT
>JBMZNW010000145.1:0-5359 GCA_049619915.1 Gammaproteobacteria bacterium | reverse complement strand
TTATTCCCTACTACTTACACCTACTCGATCAAGTTGCCGGGGCAGCACATTACAATGTTGAGGAACAACAGGCAAAACAACTGATTGAAACCATGCATGCAAGTGTTTCCGGCTATTTGGTTCCCAAATTAGTCAAAGAAGAAATTCAAAAGCCGGGGAAAAGCTTGCTGTAAAAAGAGCTAAAGTTTTTTTTAGTCGTGTCGATAAAAAATTATGGGACGGGTTCTTTCCTCCTTCCCCATAGTGACCCGTCACAGTTTAAAGCCGGACTAACCTCCGGCTTTAATTTTAAAAACTAGCGTTTAAATCGACCGACCTTTATCTAATAATTCTTGTATTAATTCTTTTTGCTGAATAGCTCTACTATCACCACCTCTGAAACTTAACAAACCAGAGCTATAAGTTGTTCCGAATGAACTAACCAAATTCACAGTTTGACCTATTGCCGTAATAAACTGTTCTTCATTTAGTGAAGCTAATGGATGTATATAAGCACTCCAAAGAATATTTTTTGCGATGGCATATCTGGCATCAAGCGCACTATCGAAATTCGCCTGCATAACCCGATATAGTGTTGCTTCATCCAGTTTTTCTGACTCTATGATAGGAATAATGATGCGCATACGATCAGCTTTTTCATCGGTAACGACAGTGACTGACAGAGTAGCTATTTTAAAAACCCAATAACCGTTTTCTCCTTCTGCTTTATCATCCAATCGTCGAATAACTTCATCCATTTTATCATTATTCATCACCGACTCTTTGCTTTGCTCTGCTTCTAGTGAATGGGCTATTGGTGAAAAGAAAATAAATAGAAAACTTACAACAACACACTTCCACAAACCTTGCATCATAATTCTCTCCTTATTATTTAAATTAATCCTAAACATATAAAGTACCGAATTAATATTTTTTAGAATATATTATGGGAACACCTCATCATAGCGCTGATTCATTAAATGGTTGAATGCAATATGCAGGTCTTCATTTATACGTTTCCCATCGTGATAAAGTATTGCAACTTGAAAAAGTTGCTCCTGCATATTGTCTTTATTTTCAACTAAAACATCTTTTACTTTTTCTGCAACATTATCAGGACTAATCGTAGAACGACCTAATGTCTTAACTGTCGGCCAGGCCCAGTGTTTATCATCATAAACAACATAAGCTGTTTCCGAACAAACAATTTTATCCAATGTTTCGACATCAAAATTAAAATCATACTTCTTTCCTACTTGATTAAAACCATTCATCAAATAGCGTTTCAAGGTTTGTTTTTCTAAATACCCTTCCTCAAGACGAATTACAGTAAAATCATCAATATTTAAAAATTGACGAAATGTGTTTAACTCCACACCGGGACGTAGCGCTTCTAAAACAGATTGGCCATTACGAATGGCACTTTGGTATTCAGGCTTTAATGACGCCCATAAATCAAGCTCCTTCAGTTCCTGCTCTGTTCCCATCCAGATAGCAACATGACCCCAATGACCCGGTATAAATTTATCTGTTAATCTAAATGGCGTCTTTTCTAATAAAATATCGAGCGGTTTTAACTGAGCAATTATTTCATCATGTTCTTTTTTCGGCATGTTAAATAATTTGCCCTTACGACTTTCATAAAGTCCCATCGTATTACCAAAAAAACGTGATAATTCATTCATAGCAGAATTGGAGCTGCTTTTTAATTCATCATTTATATCCTGCATTAAACGCCCAAAGTTCCACTTTGCCACATCCATGAAACCAAGGTTTGGTAGTTTTTTAAAACTATAGCTTTGCTTGATTAAAGCTGATAGGTACTGATTAACGTTATTTTGACTGAGCTCTGATTCTGAATGAGTCTCTTCCCATGCAAATATCTTGTTAGCATAAGGTATGACGCGTTTAACTCGATTAAAATTTTCAAAAGATCCAAAGTTTTCGCTGACTCGTTCTAATTGATTCCGTTCTTCTCCTTCCATATAAAGATTAATAATATGACGTACCTTTTTATTTTCCTGTGCTCTTGCAATTGAAATGACATAGTTATCATAAAGAATCAATACTGCTGCCAAAGCCATTTTGGCATTAATAATCCGTTTAATGCCTTCTTCGTCAGTAGGATTTATTATGTATGTATGTTGAGCTTCTCCCGGTATAAATTTCGGTAATTTAATCGTTTCACCAGTTGTCTCTGCAGTTGATATTTTTATAGACGTTTTACTATCAGATACATGTTTATATTCAGAAATAATATTCAACAAAACATCTCTGAGTTTTAGGTAGTCGTTTGTACCTTCGTTTTGTATTAAGCGTAATTCTCTGGCAGACAAGGTTTCTGTTTTATTAATTGCTTCATGAAATTCTAGTGATACTTGCCTCCAAACCAGCATTGCCTCGACGGCATGAGTAAATTTATCCAATTTCTCATCAAATGTTTCTTCATTAACGTTATATGAAGCAGGCTTTATGGTAGCTTGTTTATGAAAAAGAAAGATAATAAAAATTACAGCAATAACTAGAACCCATGTCTTCTTCTCCATCATCATAAAAAATCACTCCTTATTATCAGACATCCTCTTTAATATTAGCATCGTCATATCATCTTGCTGCTCATTTCTGCCTGTAAACTCTTTAACTGCTTGCTGTAATAAAGCGATAATTTCTTTAACTGGTTTTTCCTGATTTTCTCTTAATAATTTAATTACACGATCTAAGCCAAAGGCTTCGCCCGCTGAGTTTTTACCTTCATAACAACCATCAGAAAACATCGCAACCATATCACCAGGTTCAATGGTAAACTTTATTGGCGGTTCAATTTTTAATGGCACATCTATACCTAAAGGAATTGATTGTGCTTCTAGCTTTTCAACCATAGCATTTTTCTTAATCAGTAATGTTGGCCCATGTCCCGCTGAAAAATACTTAGCCTGATTGGATTTCATACACAGCACCAGCGCAGTTAATGTAACAAACTGACCAGCATTTAAATCATTTGCCATCAATTGATTAACACGCTGTATAATTTCAGATACTTTTGTATGTTCGCCAAGTATTGCTCGAAAATAAGCACGACTGGATACTGTTAATAACGCTGGCCCAATGCCATGACCAGCAACATCGGCTAACATAAATATCGTCTGATCAGGTTCAGGCTTAACCAAATCATAATAATCACCTCCAGCATGTTTTGCTGGCGTACTGAAACCATCAACATCGTAACCGTTTAAGTCTGGCAACGGTGAAGGCAATAAATTATTTTGCACTTCGCTGGCAAGCGCCAATTCATTCTGTAATGACATTTCTTTCACTGCTGCATCAACATAAGAACGTAATTGATGCGTTATAAAATAAATGACTGCCGAAACAACAAACAGCATTAGTGCCATGAATAAATAAAGATAAAAAGGCTCAGTGCTTAAATGTTTTAGATCAAGAAAATAAACAACTTTGATTGTTAACAATGCATATAACGTCGAGCTTAACAAACCGGTGATCAAAGTTAGTTTCGGCGTTAAATGTAATGCTGAAGCGGCAATGATAATGATAATGAAAGGATATGCCGGTGAAATCAGTACTCGATATGGACTATCGCTGACTTCAATAATCATCGCCATTGCTATGACAGGCAATGCACCCTCAACGATTGCTTCAAAATACCTTAAATACTGTCTGATTCGCCTTTTCTTTCTTATTGCATTATTAACGATCAATAAATAAGTGATTTCAAAGATACCAAAAACAAAAGCGGTGGAAAGAATGAGCTTGCCGATACCAATTTTTGATTCTGGCGCAAAATAAAGATGATAAAGACCTATAAAGCAAACAACAGCAAGCACCAATAACATCGCAAGAGTACGAAGCCGCTCACTTTTTAAGCGCAATAGATGAAAATCAGTAAAATCAATTGTTGCCATAGTGATTGCTATAAAATTAAATTGAATAAAGTGAGATCATATCGGATATTATATCTCTTCATAACAAATTTAACGTATAATTTATCACATGCATGACAAGGTAAAAATGTTGCTAATTCTTGCAATTGTATTTTCTGCAATGGGAATTTATAACGTTGGCAAAGCTGCCTATGTTGCAATGACCTGGAACAAAACTGAAGGTACTGTTGTCGATACACCTCAACATACCTGGCGTTGTGGAAAAGGTATATCAGAATGTTATACGATTAATGTTGGTTTTTATGCCAACAATAATTTCATAACCATAGATAGTGAGAAAACTTTTTCTGACGCTCCAAGACATCTATTAGATAAAAAAGTATCTGTTTATTTTCCTACTGCTGATCCTCACAAGGCTGTCCTAGCTGGCACTTATGGTTCTCAAAGTGGCGGTTTCATTGCTTTGTTTGCAGGTGCTCTTATGTTTGCAATCTGGTTGGTTATGCGTCAAAAAAAATAAACAATATGTGTTTATATAAAATTTTATTCCTATCTCTTTTGATTGCATCAACAAGCTCATATGCAGAAAGCAATCCACCCGAACCAGAGTGGTTAAAATTCTTACTGGAAGAACACAGAATTAAGTTTAATCTGCCTGCTTTAGCTGCAAGCATCGTAGTTGATGGAAAAATTGTTGCTGCTTCTGTTGTTGGCATTCGTAAATACGGCGACAACACACCAACACAGCTCAATGATCGGTTTCATATTGGCTCAATCGCCAAACCATTCTCTGTAACAATGTTTGCCCGTTTTATTGAACAAGGTTTCTTTAGCTGGAACGACACACTAAGAAACATGTTTCCTGATTTTTCTATGCAAGCTGATTATGAAAATGTGACGATAGAACAACTGTTAACACATATTAGCGGCATGCCTTATCAACCTACTATTCCAGAAAGCGAAACAGATAAGTATGGAAAGACGCTTCAGAAAAAACGTGAAGGTTATGTTATTGCTGCTTTAAAAGACAAACCTGAAGCAAAACCAGGAACGAAACATATCTATGGTGGCGGACACATACTCGTAGCTAATTATGTTGAAAATTTAATGGGTCTTTCATATGAAGAGCTTATGAAGGAAGAAATCTTCATACCATTAAAATTAACTACTGCTCGCTTTGGTTCACCTTCAAGTCCAAACAAACTTGATTCCCCATGGGAACATATTATTGAAAATGGAAAAATTAAGCCTGTTAAACCTGATTACAATCAATTTCAGCAAGCGCGCTCTCCTGTTGGAAGGAACTTGTGTATGTCGATCATCGATCTCGGTAGATTTGCAGCATTACATTTAAAGGGCAGTAAAGGCAAATCAAATTATTTAAAAAAAGAAACGTTTAATTATCTTCAAACAAATTCAGCAGAAAAAAATTACTCTCCTGCGTGGGCTATCGGTAGCGCTAATTGGGCAAAAGGTAAAAT
>JBMZNW010000144.1:0-5385 GCA_049619915.1 Gammaproteobacteria bacterium | reverse complement strand
AAAGGTGGCGATTATACAGAAGAGCAGATTGTAGGCGCTGAGTTTGTGCAACAGACAGGTGGAGACGTTGTTGTGTTACCTTTTGAAAAAGGCTGTTCTACGACATTAGTTTTGGAAAAAATTAAAGATAAGGCATAGAGATTAAATATGATAGTTGTTACAGGCGGAGCAGGGTTTATTGGTAGTCAACTTGTTAGCGGGCTTAATAAATCAGGTTATACCGATATCCTTGTTGTTGATGATTTAAAAAACGGCAAGAAGTTTGAAAACTTAGTCGTTAATGATATTGCTGATTATATGGATAAGTCAGACTTTCGCTGGGCTATTGTTGAAGCAGATAAACTCTGCGATAAAATCGATTTTGTTTTTCATCAAGGTGCATGCTCAACAACAACGGAATGGGATGGGCAGTATATGATGGAAAATAATTACACTTACTCAAAGGAGTTGCTGCATTTTTGTCTGGAACGATCTATTCCTTTTGTTTATGCATCGAGCGCTGCTGTTTATGGTGTCAACACGGACTTCGCTGAAGAACCCGAAAATGAACAGCCTATCAATGTTTACGGTTATTCAAAACTACTGTTTGATAATTATGTGCGTAAATTAAAACCGAAAATAAAATCACAAGTTGTCGGTCTGCGTTATTTTAATGTGTTTGGTTCACGCGAAGCTCATAAAGGAGCTATGGCTAGCGTTGTTTATCATTTTAATAACCAGATTAAAGAGTCAAATGAAGTAAAGTTATTTGAAGGCAGTCATGGTTATGCCGATGGCGAACAGTTGCGTGATTTTATCTTTGTTAATGATGCTGTGAATATTAACTTATGGATGAAACAGCACCCGGAAGTATCAGGCATATTTAATGTTGGTACGGGTAAAGCAAATAGCTTTAATGATATTGCCAAGCTTGTTATTAAAAAGCATGGTAAGGGAAAGCTGACATACATTCCTTTTCCCGAAAACTTAAAGGATAGTTACCAAAGCTATACTGAAGCGAATCTACAACAATTACGTGCTATAGGTTGTGATTATGAGTTTACTTCACTAGAAGAAGGCGTTGATGCTTATCTTGATGAGCTTAACTCTGATTGCTCTGCTAAATAAACAGTAAGCCATTGCGTTCATTATATACCTTAATCATTTACCTATTTGTTCCTTTTGTTCTTGCACGGCTTTACTTCTTAGGTTTTAAGAACCCTGCTTATAGATCGCGTTGGCAAGAAAGATTTGGTTTCTTTAAATGGGAAAAACAAAACAAGCCTGTTCTATGGCTACATGCTGTATCAGTTGGAGAAGTGAACGCGGCAAAGCCGGTTATTTCTAAACTACTTGAGCAGTATTCAAATTATCAAATACTTGTTACAACGGTTACGCCAACAGGTGCGTATACAATTAAGCAGCATTTTTCTGAAGATATTACGCATCTTTATTTGCCTTATGATTTACCTTTCTCTGTAAAGCGTTTTCTTGATTTGGTTAAACCATCGGTGCTTATAACGATGGAAACAGAAATTTGGCCAAACTTATATCAATCGTGTTGTGTGACTAATGTGCCGATATTAATAGTCAATGCACGTTTAAGTGAAAAATCATCAAAAGGTTATCAATTAGTCTCGAGCTTGATGAAACAAACTTTAAGCAAGGTAAGCATTATCGCAGCACAAACAAAAAGTGATGCAGAAAGATTTATTTCTTTTGGCGCTAATAAGGAAAAAGTTGTTGTTGCAGGTAATTTAAAATTTGATATCACTGTTCCTCATAGCATTACAGAACAAGCAGAATCATTAAAACGCTATTTTTCTGTTAACAGACCTGTTTGGATTGCTGCTAGTACACAAGAAGGCGAAGAGGAAATTATTTTAAAAGCGCATCAGGAAGTTATAAAAAAACATCCTAATACCATTCTGATTCTAGCCCCGCGTCATCCAGATAGAGTAACTAAAGTAACGTCGTTGTGTGATGCAGCAAAGTTGAAATATATAAAACGAACTGAAGATAAAAGTTTTCCCGATGAATGTAGTCTTTATATCCTCGATACTTTAGGAGAGTTACAAGTACATTATGCTGCTTCACAAATTGCATTTGTAGGAGGCAGCTTGGTAAATACTGGCGGACAAAATATGATGGAGCCAGCAAGCTTAGGACTCCCTGTAATATCTGGTCAGTATACTTATAACTTTACAGAAGTAACTCAGCTATTAACAGAAAATGATGCGCTGATTGTCGTTTCTAATGCAGAGGAATTAGCGATGAAAGTGAATGTAATGTTGAGTGATGCGAACCTTAGGCATAATATGGGAGAAAAAGGTCGGAAAGTAATAGAAGAAAATAAAGGTAACTTAAAAAGGTTAATGGAAATAATCGAACCGTATTTATCGAGAAGTGAAACTAATTAAATAGCCATAATCTAAAATACACAAATATAAATATTAAATAAAATTCGGAGATAGAGGAATGAGAAAGTTACTAGCAAGTATTACATTGTTTTTGGTAGGAACATTTTCAGCTTTTGCTAATGAATATCCTACTTATGAAACTGTTCACTATGTATTAGATTGCATGGATAAACTAGGCGGGCAAACAGAAGAAAATTCTTATACGTGTTCCTGTCGATACGATGCAATCAGAACAGCTATGACGTTTAGTGATTATGAAGAGGGCCGTACTTTTGAACGTAATAAAAAAATGCCTGGCGAGAAAGGTGCGGCTTTTAGGGATAATCAAAGAGGGGAAAAATTCTATAAAGAATTAATTGAAGCAAGAAAAGTAGCGGAAGCAAGCTGTATAACCGTTAAGCGTGTAGAGATGATTAAACCGACAAATAAAAGCAAATAAGCTAAATAGTTTTGTATCTAAAAAACGAGCTAGTGATGTCGGTAGAAAGTTTGTTATTTTCTCGCTAATTTGAACGTAATAATTATAAAATCATATAAAAATTAATAACTAATATAGTTGTGCAATGCAGCAGTAAAAAGGCTTTAAACGCTTGTCTAGATCCCACTCATTTTGAGTTAAAAATATGTTGCGCCATCCAGGAAAATTTCCTACACTCAAATGAGTAAAAGAGGAAATTTAGTTTTAAAGAAACAATATTTAAGACATTTATAACAGCTTTATATTAATAATAAAAAATGTTTTAAATATAAAAGATTTCTTTAAAATCAGTAACGCATTTAGTTTGGTTAACAATAATAAATAGTTCAGTAAATACTGGACGCAATAATTAAGGAATTAGCTGAATAAATAATATGCATTTATACACATTAATTGTGTTCTATCCATCCAAGACTACTGGATTCACAGTAGCTAATTCCTATTTTCTTTGCCCGAAGTTTTTCTTTTATTTTTTTAAGCACCGATTAGCAGTTTTAAAACTCTATAGCACTTTATGATCTCGAGGTGCTATATAGTTATTTTGTGTTGAGAGATCAAAACATGATCAACTAAATAGAGGAGGAGGTCATGACTAAACTATCAATCAAGAAGTGCCTTATTGCCTTATTGGCATTAGGACTGTCGACTTCAGTGATTGCGAATGATGAAGTTCGTAAACTGAACGCCAATCCTAATTATTGGGCTTTCCCTGGAGGTGACTATAACAACTGGCGATATACGGAGTTGAATCAAATCAACAACAAAAACGCTAGCAAAATTGTTACTGCCTGGACTTTTTCAACTGGTCGTCTGCAAGGACATGAAGGTGGGCCGTTGGTTTTGCCAGCAAGCGCAACAGGCTTGAGTGGTGATACCCTGTATATCCATTCTTCATTCCCGAATGACGTTTTCGCCATTAGCTTGGATACACTTGAAATCATTTGGTATTACGAGCCACAACAAGACGAAGCAGAAACTGTTCCTGTCATGTGTTGTGACATCGTTAACCGTGGTTTAGGTTATTCAATGGGACAAATCTACTTACAACAAGCTGATAGTACTTTGGTTGCTTTAAGTGCTAAAGACGGCAGTGTTAAGTGGAGTGTTAAACAGGGTAGTGAGATTACTAATGATCTCAACTCCAAGCCAGGTGTCGGCGTTGGTCCTGCCAGCGGTATGACCAATACTAACGCACCACACCCTATGAAAGACAAAGTCATCACCGGTTGTTCTGGTGCTGAATTTGGTGTGCGTTGCTGGATAGCGGCTTACAATGCGAAAGACGGTTCTTTAGCATGGCGTGCATTTAGTATGGGACCTGATGAAGATATTCTTTTCGACGCTAACACGACTTCTTTAGGTAAAAAAGTCGGTAAAGATTCTTCATTAAAAACTTGGTGTTCTAACGCTGATTGGAAAGCGCCAGCTCGTGGTCCTAATAAATGTAAAGGTCTCAGCGATGCTTGGAAATCAGGTGGTGGTTCTGTTTGGGGTTGGTGGCCAGCAGACTTCGATGAAAATCTACTGTTCTACGGTTCTGGTAATCCTTCAACCTGGAACCCTGTTGTCCGTCCGGGCGACAATAAATGGTCTATGACTATTTTTGCTCGTGACATTGACACTGGCGTTGCACGTTGGGCTTACCAAATGACGCCACATGATGAATGGGACTATGATGGCATTAACGAAATGATCCTTGTTGATATGAAAGTGAAGGGCAAAATGACTCCAGCTTTAGTTCACTTTGATCGTAATGGTTTTGCCTACACCATGAATCGTAAAACCGGTGCATTACTTGTTGCTGAAAAGTATGACCCTGCTGTTAACTGGGCTTCCCATGTTGATATGAAAACGGGTTATCCTCAAACACTTGATAAGTATTCTACACATGTAAATGGTGAAGACGTTGTGTCTAAGGATGTTTGTCCTGCGGCATTGGGTACAAAAGATCAGCAGCCTGCTGCATACTCTCCACGTACCGGTTTGTTCTACGTTCCAACCAACCATGTATGTATGACTTATGAACCTGTTAGTTATGCGGCGGGTGGTAACCAATACACCGCAGGTCAAGCTTATGTTAATGCTAACTTGACCATGTATCCTGCTGGTGCTGTATGTCCTGATTGCCCTAACAATAACGCTGCTAAGGACAACATGGGTAACTTCATCGCTTGGGATGCGGATAAAGGTAAGATCGTATGGAACATTGTTGAGCAATGGTCTGTATGGTCTGGTGCGCTGGCTACAGCTGGTGACGTCGTGTTCTACGGAACGCTTGATGCTTATGCTAAAGCGATTGACGCGAAGTCTGGTAAGCTACTTTGGAAGTTCAAAACGCCTTCCGGCATTATCGGCAATTTCAACTCTTGGGCGCATAAAGGTAAGCAATACGTTGGTGTCCTTTCTGGCATCGGCGGTTGGGCTGGCGCGGTTGTCGCTATCCCAGGTTTAGCTGCTGCTCCAGGCGAAGCTGCACTAGGTGCTGTAGGTGGTTATCGTAAATTGCTT
>JBMZNW010000143.1:2840-5389 GCA_049619915.1 Gammaproteobacteria bacterium | reverse complement strand
GGTAAATTTTTCTCTAGGTTTATCTTTGGGCTCTCCAGCTTCAATTTCTTTTCTATCTATTTTTTTCCAATCATTAAAACTAATGTGTTGTATTTGTTTAGCATTCAGTATTGAGTAAATTTTTATCGCACCAGATTTATTTGTACCATCATCCAATACATCTAAATCATCCAGTAAACACTCTACTGTCTCAACACTACACGCACGATTAGTACCAATAATTCCGCTTGGCCCACGTTTTATCCAGCCTGCGGTATAAAGTTTGGTAATAGCTTTGCCATCATCATTAATTACTCTGCCTTTATTATTTGGAATAGTGCCACTAGCATCATCAAACGGAACACCTTCTGTCGCGACACCGTGATAACCAATACTACGAAATAGAATGCCCGTTTCGAGCGCTATTGTTTCACCAGTGCCTTTTGCTGATTGTTTAAGTGCTTCACCTGAAAGTTGATTTTTTTCAAGAATCACTTTTTCAAGTTTAGTTTCGCCAATCAGTTCTTTTGGGCTCATGAGGAATTTGAAATAACATTTTTTTGATTTATTAATATCAAGTTCATGTTTAGAAAACTCACAAAACTGATCGTAAATCTTTTTATTACCGATATTACTTTTTTCCTGTAATTCCAATTCGCTCTCAGAATTTAGAGTCATATCTTCTTTACGAATAATGGCATTGCAATCTGACAGTTCGCCAAACTCACGTAGTTCTTTTGGAGTAAATTTCGCCTGAGCTGGACCACGACGACCAATAACATGAATTTCTTTTATCTTACTTTCTGCTAATACATCTAATGCATGTTGAGCAATGTCGGTATGTTTTAAATCATCAACTGTTTTAGCCAGGATTCGACTGACATCAGCTGCGACATTACCTTGACCAATAATAACAGCAACCTCATGTGAAAGATCAAATTCACGATCTCTGTAATCAGGGTGTCCGTTATACCAACCGACGAATTCTGTCGCAGTGTGACTTCCTTTTAAGTCTTCACCAGAGATACCAAGTTTGCGATCTGTTTCTGCGCCAGAAGTAATGATGACAGCATGATGCGACTCGCATAATTCATTAATAGTAATGTCTATACCAACATTGACATTCGCGATGAGATTGAAGTCAGGTAGTTCTGCTGTTTTTTCATATAAGGCAATAACTTGTTTTAGTTTTTGATGATCTGGCGCAACGCCGCTGCGTACTAATCCATAAGGCGAGGGCAGTCGTTCGAGTATATCTACCTTTGTTTTAATCTCAGATTTAATAAGCGCTTCTGCTGCATAGAAACCACTTGGGCCGCTACCGACTATGGCGACTAATAAAGGATTCTCATTTGTTCCTAAGGCAGACATATTATTTTAATTTTATTGTTAAGTTAGAAACCTAATGCCGCTTTACGTTCTTCCGCTCCAGCTAAGGGTTCCATCTGTTCTTCACAAACAGGGAGTGCGGCTGATTTTTCAGCATTAATTTCAATCCAATGTTCTTGATCTTCGGGAATATCATGATCTTCATAAATCGCCTGAACAGGGCACTCTGGTATACAAGCACTACAATCAATACAGGTGTCAGGATCGATGTATAACATGTCATCATCATAATGAAAGCAAGCGACTGGGCACACTGTTACACAGTCTGTGAAACGGCAATTTTTACAGTTCTCAGTTACGATTGTTGTCATCGTTTTTCTCCTCTTTAGCCTTTATAAAGCATGTTTCTTCTGGTGATTTTTTTAGCTACTTGCGTATAAAAGAAGTTCTCCTCGGTTTAATTCAACAGAATCTCCGCACCAGCGTACAAACGTTCCGTTTATAAGTTCATCGTCAATGGGAAGACCCAGTGATTTTAAATATTTGAAATAATGCTTAAGAAAAGTCGGTTGATATTCACAACTGCGTGTGAACGTTGGCAAAATAGATGCTTGCGTTTGAGAAATAATCGAACCGCGTTTCATTCCCGCGCCAGCTCTAATTCCCATTTCACCTAAGACAATAATGGTTCCGGCTAACATATTAACGCCGGTAAAATCACCCGCATTGCCACCAATAGCAATCAAGCCACGTCGCATGACATGACCTGTTTCATTTTTCACATTGCCGTGAACAATAATTTCACCACCTTGCATGCCGACGCTACTACCGCGATAACCGCTGCCTACCATATGACCAGCATTGCCTTTTACAATAACTCGACCACCGATTATTTCAGGCGCAAGCCAATCAGCAGCATCACCTTCAATAATGATTTCGCCGCCGCTGATTGCTGCACCTGTGTGCACACCAATGTTACCCTCGATGATTAACTTGCCTTGAGACATAACAGAACCAACATGCTTTACATTAGCAAGATCACCTTCAATAATAATCTCGCCGTCATAACTACCCGAACAATTAAAAAAGTCAGCTAAGTTAACTTGTCGGTTGCCATGAAATAAGGTCAAAGGAAGGCCATCCAGGAACAAAAGGCCCAAACCACTGATGGGGTTGGCTGCCCATATTCAATTTTGAAAACTGATAATTGATATCAACAATATCGATCAGACGAAAGAACA
>JBMZNW010000143.1:0-2830 GCA_049619915.1 Gammaproteobacteria bacterium | reverse complement strand
CATGAAATAAGGTCAAAGTATTAATTTCATTCTCAGTTAAATCTTTTAGTCTATCTGGACTAATACAGTCTGCTTCAAGAGGCACGTCGGGTTGTGTATGCAGTTTGAGTTTTAGCGCCATGTTATTTCGCCTCACTCAATTTATGTAAATGAATATGGTATTGACCTAGATTGCCACCATAATTACCGGCTGATATTTGTTTTACTCCGGGTTTAGCCGCAGCTTCCATACCGACACGCATAGCTTCTTCAACAGCTTCTATAGTTAGCCCATCAATAACAATTTCAAGTACGCTATTAATACTATCGTCGAGCTCAGACTTTTTAACTTTGCCGCGTAAAGTAGGGCAGTAAGCATGGTTTGTTGAAGCAATTAATGATTTATATTTAGAACCGACTTTACTACCGCTTCTAACTACGCCGTTAGGGAACGGCAAGATAACATTAGCCACTTCACGCATTGCTTTTGTCGCTGCTTTTGCTGCTTTTAATGCTGACTTTTGATCTTTAGCAAGAATTAAAATATTACCGCCGCCAACTGATTCCTGAATATTGAATTTATCATCAATTAAAAATTCTCCATCCATGACAGGGATGCGCCAAAACTTATTAGCTCCGAGTGCTTTACTAATTTGATGACCATCGCCGAAGTAACGTAGTTGTCCACCAACTATTACAGCTGTACCTTCAGCTAAACCGTTATAACAAGCTGTTGTTGGACATGTCATGACACATTGACCAATACGCTCAGTTAAACGTTTGCCTAAACTTTCTGCATCCATAGCAAAGATTAAGATACTGACGCCAGGTCTTAAGTCAGGTGAATCTTCTGCTGCTATTTCTGCTTCAATACCTGCTTCGCACTTACAACCGATAACGGAGGTAGCAAAGCCTGTGATTGATTGTGCTGCGGCCATTGCCCATTCTTTTGTCTCTGCGGTAATAATGACGCGACTACAATACATCTTGAAAGCTTCAGCAAAGGTATCGACTATTTCTGTTGTTTTAATTTTCATCGTATTAACTAGCCTGAGTTCGTCGCGATGATTTGATGATCATGTAAGTAGCAATCATCAACAGCATAGTTGTCGAATTCGATTGAGTAATAGCTTTCAAAGAAAGGTTGTACAACACCTTCAATTTTTTTGTCGTATTCCGGCGCAATATGAAATAACTTGCCAATAGTATCATTACGAAACTCATGATCTTCTATTATGCAAATACCTGCTTTAATGACATAACGCGGCGCATTGAACATCATTTCTTTATCTTCCATTTCATCATAGATAGTAATATCAGCATCGGCACCAACACCCAAGTGACCCTTGCAATCAAGACCTAAGGCTCTTGCCGGTCCGGCACGGGTAATAATCGCTATTTCATTTAAGGTGTATTCGCGTTCCAGATCTCTTAAAGAGCAGTTATCTAATGCTTTTTGATTAACACGTTTCATTTCTTCGTATCGGAAAGCTTTATCCATTAATAATTTGATTAGCTTTGGATAACTTTGAAATGAACCACCATTAGGGTGGTCGGTTGATAAAACAACACGCCATGGATCTTCTGATAATAAAAACAACTCAAGTCCAATCGCCCATTGCAAAGTATGTACATAACTACTTTCCTGATAAGTGAACGGCACAATACCACAGCCACTTTCACATTCGGTATCTGCATTGACCCACTTACCATTGGTATGTCCTTTTAAAACATAAGCCATCGGTGCATCGGCTGTCATTACTGTTGCTTTACCAAACATGACTTGTCCGACATCGCAGGTTATGTTTGGATGTGCATTTAAGTATTCAATGATATCGCGTGCTTTAGAGACAGGGTTCTTGCCTAGTTCACCGCCGTAACTATGAAACTGGATATGAGCAATATGTGCTTTCATATCCTCTGCTGTTTTCAGTGTTTCCAGTGTCGTTCTGTAATTACCACTATGACCAAGATTATTACAATGAATATGTATCGGGTGAGGGAAGGCGCGTTTATTAACGACCTTAATGAATTCTCTGATAATTTGCCGTGGTGTTAATTCTTCATCCGTTTTTTCATCAATATCAGAAACATTCGAATTCTTTTTACCTTTCCAGGGTTCATCACCACCGGGATTAACCAGCTTTACTGTATAAGCTTTAGTTGAACTTATCCACCAGGCAACGGCTTGTTCAAATTCTTCTATGCGTTTTTCGCGTAATAACTGTTGCAGGAAGATGTTGTTACCGAGCAATACATAAAAGCCCTTATCAATTACAGGTGTGTCATGAAATTCTTCAAGCGTATGCCTCGCACCAATAGGCGTGACGGCCGCTTCCATGGCAGTTGTATAACCTAATGTCGCGTAACGATAACCGGTAGCAAATGTTGAAGGGACTGTGCCGCCAGAACCTGAGCGAGTAAACGGTGTTGATGGATGAACATCATGGCGATGGTCTTCAGGTTGGAGTTTTCGTGCGGCATTAACTTTTGGCCCGGCAATATGGCAGTGAATATCGACGCCACCCGGCATAATAGCCATACCTTGTGCATCAATAACTGTCGCGTCATCAGGAACAGAATCAACGATCTTTCCGTCTTCGATGCATATTTCTTTAATTTTGCCATCAATACCATTGGCAGGGTCATAGACCTTACCATTGATGATGCGCATTGCAGCTGCCATCAAATACCCCTAAATAAATATTACATTATTTTTTATGAGTAATTTTACGATGACTGTTTATTAAGATTTTCTAACCAAATCAGTTTAAATAACTAATTTGTTTAGTTTTTATTTCACGTAAATGCTCTCAATAATCTTCTACTAATACTACAAAGTTTAGCGCAT
>JBMZNW010000142.1:0-5421 GCA_049619915.1 Gammaproteobacteria bacterium | reverse complement strand
TTTTTTTCGCGTATTTATCAAAGATATCTTCGAATATAACAGGAAAACGTAGCACTAAATTATCATAAGCTTTCGCGCGATTCATAGCGAAGATAGCACGATCATGCCAACCCCATTGTGTAACTAATGCTGCCGCCATTTGCATTTGATATGTGGTTAACTTGCTCTCAGCATGATACCACTCACGCCTAGCGTTATAGCCTTCACCAATTTTAAAAAATTCATAAGCACGCTTAATACCGGGTAAGGACTCGATACGTGCAAACTCTTCTTTGTTTTCCGGAATGGGATAATGGTTCATACGGTATGGTGCATTAATCCTATCTGCTGCCATAAACCCATAGTAATCGCGTTCTTTTGCCAGTTCTGCAAAGATTTCTTTTGCTTGCTCTTGTTCTCCGGTTTCTTCTAGTGCACGTGCATGCCAATAACGCCAGCGCATGTCGATATCAATATCATAAGGCTGTCCGGTGGTCCATTTCTTTAAGATAGGCCAGTTCTTATCTTTTAAAGCGGTGCGTAAGCGATAATGAAATACTTCATCATTAACAAGAGAATTATCAATTTGATCGAGTAACTTTGCTGCCAGCGCGCTTTTATTTTTAGCCGCGCGAACAGCAAGTGTACGTTCTATTTCTGCTGTTTCATCCGCTGTAAAATTGTAGCTTTGTTGTAATGTTTCCAGTCGTTTAACCGCTTTGCCAGTATCTTGACGAGCTAAGCGTAAAACACCATGCGCTAAAATTTCCCTGCTTATTGCGTTGTCTTTTAATTTAGGTTTGTTGGTGTATTTATATGGGTTGCCATGAATATTAACCCACGTTTTCGCTAACTTTTTGTATTCTGGGTTTAAACGTTTAGCTAAAAAATTAGTTAGGCCGGTATTATTATTTTGCATAGCCAGACGAACACGTTCCCATAGCAAATCATTTGTCATTAATTCACTTTTATACAAACGATCGAATGCTACATCGCATTGCGATGGCAACGATTTTCCCGCTAACCAGATAGAACGCGTGTCTTCGAGGAAAAATACTTCGTTATTTGTCTTCATTCTGGCTTGCAAGTGATAGCACTGCATTGTCACATTTGAAGTTGGCTGATAGTGATCCATAAACGTATGCCAATGTCCGCGTTTTGCTAATAGCTTTAACCAGGATGTGCGTAAATAGCCTGCTACAGGCAGATCATTGTAGCGCCTTAAAAAATCAATGACTTCTTCATCTTTGACTTTCCAAAGGCGTTTTAAAATATAGTTGTAACGCAGGTAAGGGTAGAGTGGATAATCTTTTAACGTATTGGCGATTTTGCCAAAGGTTTTATATTGCTTTGTATCCAGTGCTTTTTTTGCAACGACATAGTCTTTGCGTTGTTGCTCAATTGATTTTGCATAAACGGGCGTTGTTGCCAATGCAGAAAACAGAACAAGCAGCAAAAAGGAACTGACAAACAACAGCTTATGTTTGTTTACGTTTTTAGCGAATGCGTTGGTAAATTTTGTTTTAACCACTCTATTCATATCTTATGAGAAGTCCTCGAATTGTCCTGATTTAACAACAGTTCCGCAACCACTATTTGTCCGGAATGCAATACCGTTGACAACTACTGGAACATTGTTGACGATGGGGAATGTTCGCCGAATTATCCGTACAAATTATTACTATTTATATGCTAACTGGGATGGCCGCAGGTGTGATTGGCGGCATGCTAGGTTTAGGCGGCGGTATTATCATTGTACCGGTATTACATTTTGTGTTTATGCAACAGGGGTTTCCTGCTCCTGTATTAATGCACTTAGCCGTAACAACCTCATTAGCGACAATTATTGTTACCTCACTTTCTGCAACGTATACACATCATAAAAAAGGCGCAGTGCTTTGGCCGGTGGTTTATCTTTTAACGCCTGGAATAGTCATCGGTGCAGGATTAGGTGCGTTAATAGCCGATTCACTTTCAAGCGAAATTTTAAGAGTAACATTTGGTTTTTTTGAAATATTCATCGCGATTAAAATCTGGTTTGACTTAAAGCCAAAGGCACAACTTACATTGCCTAAAACCTCGGGCATGATTTGCTCAGGAACAGGCATAGGTTTATTTTCAACTTTGCTCGGCATAGGTGGCGGCTCTCTGACTGTCCCTTTTTTATTATGGTGTAATGTTAATATCCGCAATGCCGTCGCTGTTTCTTCTGCTTGTGGTTTTCCTATAGCAGTGGCAGGCACAACAGCATTAATTATTACCGGCTGGGATAGTCCAGCATTACCTGTTAATGCGGTGAGTTATTTATATTGGCCGGCAGCATTAGTCATTATTGCAATGACCGTTTTCTTTGCTCCATTAGGCGCACGTTTAGCACATTATTTGCCAGTGCGTACGCTAAAGAGAACTTTTTCTATTTTATTATTGCTTATTGGAATTCGAATGTTGCTACAAACTTAGTTTCACTTCAGCTCAGGTTTGTATAAGAAACCAAGTAGAAAAGAGATAGCAATAAAAAAGTAAGAATAAGCAACATCGCCACTCAATATAAATAAGACAAAGCCAAACATGGCAGAAGCGTCACATAAAGCTAAACCGATAACGAGGAAAGTATAGTAACGTTGTAGATCAGATGATTCATTATCGATGCCGAGTTGTATATTGTCGCGGATTTTATTTTGTAATTTTTTAAAGTGTCCAAGTAGAAAAAATGGCGTGCCAATACTTAAAAAACAGATAATGATAAAAATATCTTTCATCTCCGGCATAACCGAATGCATTAAGTTAAGCATGTTTGAAAAGTACACAAACACCATTAACATAAGCGGACTTGCCTGTATGGCAAACCAGATAGTTTTGCTGACTTTTTTAATATTTTCGTCAGTTAATTGTGCTGGTTGATTCATAGCAACAGTATAAAAGGTTATTAAATTATGACAATCGTTCAACAGTCACTCAGTATTAATACTTCGCCAAGGCAGACGCATGACATAACAAACGATGTGCAGAATCTTGTTCAGCAAAGTGGTGTGCAAACCGGTTTGTGTCATTTGTTTATTAAACATACCAGTGCCTCATTAATTCTTTGTGAAAATGCCGATCCAGATGTCAAGGTCGATTTGGAAACCTTTATGCAAAGCATCGCGCCTGATGGTGATCCAATGTTTATTCATGATATGGAAGGTCCAGATGATATGCCGGCACATATTCGTACAATAATTACCAATGTCAGTTTAACTATCCCGGTGACAGACGGCCGTTGTAATCTCGGTACATGGCAAGGTATCTATTTATGGGAACATAGAACCTCTTCGCATAGTCGAAAAGTCATTGTAACAATTAACGGTGATTAAAAATGGCAAAAGCAAGTTGGAACGGAGCAGTTTTGGCGGAGAGTGAAACGTATGAAACGGTAGAAGGAAATATCTATTTTCCTGCCGATTCAATTAATCAAGAATTTTTTAAAGCCAGTGATACAAAAACGAATTGTTTTTGGAAAGGACAGGCGAGTTATTATTCAATCATCGTAGATGGAAAAGAAAATACAGATGCGGCTTGGTATTACCCTGAACCAAAATCAAAAGCAGAAAACATCAAAGACCATATCGCGTTTTGGAAAGGCGTCGAAGTTATTGAATAATGAGTAATATGTTATGTGTCGTCATTTAAGGTATTTCGAAAAATAAAGAATTGTTTCGTACTGTTCCTGTTATACATTCTTCTTCCATAAGTACAAACTTAATCGTTGCTCCTACGCCATGTCGATCAATTTGATAACTAACTAATTTGGCACCTAAGTCTATACCTATCTGTTCTCCTCGCCCGCACATTCCTGACTCCATGTCATATTCGTAACTCACCAGAGATTGGTGAGTAGCAGAGCAGTCATTTGAAACCGTAACAGCGTGAAACCCTCTCCAGCCTCTCCCACGTCGACCACCAGTAGAATCGACTAAAAGTAACACCGTTCCATCAGTAGACTTGTGGATCACCTCTGCGGATAAATAACCGCCTAATACCGCTCCAGGCTGTCCAATTGACTCATTGAAGCAAAATAGACCTGAAGAAAGTGGCATACCAAAGTGCAGATATAGAAAAGTCGAATCAGATAAACGCAGATACTCTGTAGCATCGGGGGCACCTACGCTATTGAGCCTTCCTGCAAGATAAACCCCATCCGTATGTTCCTTCGACATCTCTGTGAATAAATATTCTTCATGAGCTTGTAGCGGTAATAACAGTATCAACAGTGCGGCTAAAGTTAGGATTCTACCTATCTTTTTAATTCTGTGTTCTCCAGAAGCGGGCATTAAAAATAAATTAAATAGCATCATTTAAAAGCTCTAATATTTCTTTTTTTTCTTTATCTGTTCTTTGCTTTGCTCGATCAATCGCATTCAGTTTCATCCAGCCTCGTTTAGTTGGATCTGCTCCTTTTTGTAATAAATACTCAATCAATTCTGCACTAGCTTCTTTAGCGATATTACCTAGCGGAGTATTGCCTGCGTCAGTTTCAAGGTTCTGCGCATTAATATCTGCGCCATAATCAAGCAAGAGTTTAATTAAATAATAATCTTCAAGTTCACAAGCATAATGCAAAGGTGTATGACTGATTTCGTCAAATTGATTTGGGTGGAAACCTTCATCAAGCAATTTTTTCACTAATCCTCGATCTTGATTCTGAACTGCTATATGAAGCTCTTCTTGTTTTAAGTTTTTTTCCATTTCATCCATAAAATTCGCTATATCGGTGTGGAGTCGATAGATGTCATTATATATTATCTTTTACTAATATATTACGTATATTAATTTAGAATATGACTAATCGTTTTCTTCAAGTCAGGTATGTTTTTTTTAAGAAACCATGGATTCTTTTTTAACCAGATATTATTTCTGGGTGAAGGATGGGGGAGGACAAAATAGTCAGGCAAGTATTCTTTATAATTTTTTACTGTTTCGGTTAATGATTTCTTTTTGTCTTTTAAAAAATAGTTTTGTGAATATTGCCCGATTAATAACATAAGTTTTTTATTGATTAATTCTTTTAGAATCCTATTCATCCATAGTTCAGAGCATTCAGGCCGAGGTGGTTTATCGCCTTTGCCATCGTTTCCGGGGAAACAAAACCCCATTGGCACAATAGCGAAATTATCGGGGTCATAAAATTCATCAGCTGAAACATTTAGCCATTCTTGTAAACGTTCACCACTTGGATCGTTCCATGGAATGCCGCTTTTCTGTACACGTAAGCCTGGTGCTTGACCAATAATGATAATTTTAGATTGTTTAGAAAAATTGAGTACGGGTTTAGGGGGATAAGGCAAAGAATCTTTACATACTGTACAACGACGAATTTCGTTTAATAATTTTTTTGACATAAGGCTGGTGCATTCGAAAAACAAAGGGCTTGTTATGCACAAGCCCTTAATTGTTTAATCAATA
>JBMZNW010000141.1:0-5459 GCA_049619915.1 Gammaproteobacteria bacterium | reverse complement strand
ATAGATATTTTCTGCCAACGAAGGAAATAGAAATAGAAACAATAATGCGATTAATGACAAAGGAACAATTAAAAAACCAATAACAGGTATGGCAACGAGATTTGCCGCGATACTATATAAAGGAATTTGCTTAAACCATAGGATAAGCACCGGCACTAAGCACAAGCTCAGCAAACACTGCAACACAATCCACTTTGTTAATTTATGCTGCTTATTAATCCGAAAGCGCGTCAAATATAAAATAAACATAACCGCCATAAATGACAGATATAAATCCACGGCAATAACGGCAAACGGATCGAGTATTAATATCAAAATTGCAGCAATAGAAATAACATTGCTAATTAATAATTTCTTTGTCTGAATTAGTGAAACAAGAAAGACGCCCAACATGATTAATGCGCGTTGTGCTGGCAAGGCAAAGCCTGATAACAAGGCATAAATTAATGCGACAGCAAACGCCGCCAGTGAAGCAAAGTATGGCGCCGGTAACCGTTGTGTTAAAAAATAAAACTGCCTCCAGATAAAATACGCAATGAAATAAGCAAAACCGGCAATTAAACCAAGATGTAAACCGGAGATAGCAATTAAATGATTCGTGCCCGTATGCGTTAACACTTGCCATTGTTCTGCATTAAGCTGACTGCGTTCGCCCAGACTTAATGCCAAAACTAAACCTAACAAAGGATTATCAAGTTGTTGCTTTAATTGGTTTGCAACTTTGTCGCGTTGTTTTTCGATAAAAAAACGGTTTGTATCTTTTATTTTTTTATTTAGCGTCGATTGCTTTACATACCCCGTCGCTTTGATGCCTTGTCTTAACATCCATGCTTCATAATCAAATCCACCAGAATTCATAAAACTATAAGGGCGTTTCATTCGTACAGTAAACTGCCACTTCTCTCCGGGCTTAGGAATTATTTTGCTCTTATACCAACTAAGACGTGCTAATTCGGGAGGCTTAAATATGTTTCCAGATTTATCGCTTAGTGTTTCCAGTTCAATTAAAAACCGACTATGGTCTTTACGTATTTCAGGAACTGACGTAATAACACCCGTTACAATGACATCTTCATTTTCAATTTTTGGTTCGAGGCCATGACTGGTTTGTACATAGGCAACAATAAGAACCCAACAAAAGCCTAGGTAAAAATAGAAGAGATAACGAAAAACAATATGCTTTCGATGAAGAATAAGTAGAACAGGCAGTAACAGTAAGCAAAATAAAGATGGCAAACTGGAAAACTGCATCAATGAATAGATGCCTACGATGAATGCAAGCGTTCCTGCGAGCATAAAACAAATTCACTCCCTGTAATTTTATTGGTATATAATACCGCGCTTTTTAAAAATAACACCAGAATTTTCAGATGCTTAATGAGTTTACGTAACTTAATAAAACGTTATTTGCCGCATAAGGATGGTTTCCATAAAAAAGGAGGCGGCATGCATCTTTTATCGGATTATTTACATGATCCGAATATATGGCATATTCATAAGCGTTCTTCAGCAGGTGCCGTAGCGATTGGAATTTTCTGTGCCTTTATCCCCTTACCTATACAAATATTATGTTCTGCGGCGCTGGCAATATTATTTCGCATGAACTTACCGATTGCGGTTGTCACTTCTTTTATCAGCAACCCTTTTACTATCGCGCCTATTTTTTACTTTAGTTATCTAGTTGGTGCGAAGATATTAGGAATCGAAGAACAAGAAGTTGATTTTTCTATATCGATCGAAGGATTTGGTAATACACTAATGCATGCTTGGGAACCATTGCTACTCGGCAGCTTTATCATGGCAACAATCTGTTCAACGCTGGCTTATATACTTGTAAGGCTTATTTGGCGTTTCGCTACTATTGCTAAATGGGAAAAACGAAGAAATAGAGAATAACTATAATAACGCTTAGTTAAACGACTCTTTATCGAGGATCTAACTTAACACCCGTCAAGGTCATCTCGACGATACGGCGCGGTGCATTGTTGAACATGTGGAATAACGCGTAACGGAGTGGAAGATGAACGAACCGCTTGTTCGATCGAACGGCAGAGAAAGTCGCATCGGCCAATTTTTGAGGGCTTAGCGTCGGTAAAAAGAGCGTTTGTCGAAAACGCTTGAGTGCTGGAGCCATAAATGCGTTTTCATCGGAATCAATCCTCGACCACATTTCTGTGCTTATTGGACCCGGTGATACAACCGTAAAGCCGATTGGTGTATCTGCTAACTCCAGCCTTATGGTCTCAGTCATATTGGTTATAGCTGCTTTTGAACCTGAATAAGCAGCTTGACCAACAAACGGAATAGTACCGGCTACAGAACTAAGTTGCACAATATGACCGACGTTACGTTCAAGCATATGAACAATAAAATCGCGTGTCAAAATCAACGGTGCTTCGAAATTCAAGCGAGCAACAGTACGGAGATCATCATGACTCGTCTTGTGAAAAGGTCCAGATGTTTCAACACCAGCGTTATTGATAAGCACATCGACATGACCTAGCTTATCGATCGATTTGCTTAGTAATCCATCAACTTGATCCGGTTCTGTGATCAGCCACCAAATACTCCGCACCAATCTTCTTCGACAAGGCCTCCAACTTTGCTTGCGAACGAGCAACCAACAGAACCTTCGCGCCACCTTTGGCGAAGCGTTCAGCTAATGTTTCGCCGATTCCCTGCGATCCACCAGTGATAACGACATTCTTACCTGATAACTCCATAGTTCTCCCCTAGTTCAGGTTCGTAAGTGGTCTTATTCTACTAACACGCCTTCTTTTAACTCAACAACACGATCAACACGTTTCGATAATTCCAGATTATGCGTCACCATAATTAAGCTGGTACCTGAGCTTTTGTTTAGCTCAAGAATCAATTCAAAAACTTGATCGGCTGTTTTTTCATCCAAGTTACCTGTAGGTTCATCGGCTAATATACAGGCCGGTTCGGTTACTAATGCTCTAGCAATCGCTGCGCGTTGTCGTTCACCACCTGATAATTCTCCAGGACGATGTTGTACTCGTTTTGCCAGCCCTACTTTTTCTAATAACGTATTTGCTTTATCAAACGCTTCTTTTTCATTACTTCGTCTGATTAATAATGGCATTGCGACATTTTCGAGCGCAGAAAACTCCGGTAATAAATGATGAAACTGATAAATAAAACCTAAATGTTTATTACGCATTTCTCCGCGTTGTTCATCATTTAATTTACTGATGTCTTCTCCATTAATAATAATTTCACCTTCATCAGGTATATCAAGACCACCAAGTAAATGAAGCAAGGTGCTTTTACCTGAACCGGATGCACCAATAATGGCAACGCTTTCATTTTTGTTAATACTGAAATTGATACCTTTTAGCACATCAACACGCAACTCACCTTCACTAAAGTGTTTGCTTAAGTTTTTTGTTTCAAGCAGCAGATCACTCATAACGTAATGCCTCTGCTGGTTGTGTGTTTGCTGCTCTTAATGCCGGATAGATTGTTGCTAATAAACATAAGATAAAGGAAACAATACTAATTGTGATGACATCGTCCCAATGCATATCTGAAGGTAAGTCACTAATGTAATAAACATCAGCAGATAAAAACTTTTGTCCAATCATCGATTCAATTGCAGGTACAATCGTTTCAACATTCGTTGCTAGCAAAATACCGCCGATAACACCGAATACAATTCCGACCAGACCAATAACCATGCCTTGAACCATAAATATTTTCAGGATACTTCCTGGACTAGCCCCAAGCGTTCTCAATACTGCAATATCTGCCTGTTTGTCCGATACCATCATGACCAGTGTTGAAATAATATTAAACGCGGCAACAGCAACAATAAGCGTCAGAATGACAAACATGACAGTTTTTTCTGTTTTTAAAGCACGAAAAAAATTCGCATGTCGCTGCGTCCAGTCAACCACCCAATAACGCCCGGGTAACTGACTCGCTACTTCCCGGCTAATCCTTGGTGCTTTTAAAATATCATTGGTTTTTAAACGTAACCCTGTTGGCGCGCCTTTGCGAAACAATTTCATCGCATCGTTCATATGAATTAACGCTAGGCCACTATCGAACTCATGCATGCCGACTTCAAAAATACCGGCAACCGTGAAGCGTTTTAAACGAGGTAATATTCCAGCAGGCGTGACATTCGCCTGTGGCGCAACAAGCGTCACTTTATCTCCAACAATAACGCCAAGTTTTCGTGCTAATTCCTTACCCAAAACAACATTAAAACTGCCTTGTTGTAAATCATTTAAATTACCGTGCGTCATTTTTTCGGTAACGATGGCAACTTTCGGTTCTTCACCCGGCAAAATGCCACGAATAATCGCGCCATTAACACTTTTATCTTTAACCAACATGCCTTCAGCATGAACATAGGGAGCAACACCTTCAATCTCGGGATGACGCACAACTTCGTCTGCTATTAGCTGCCAGTTATTTAAGGAATTACCGTCTCCAACAACCGTTGCATGCGATGCCATGCCTAAGATTCGTTCTTTTAATTCTTTTTCAAAGCCGTTCATGACAGACAAGACCGTGATCAAAGCCATAACGCCTAATGCCAGCCCCAACATGGATGTCATGGAAATAAAGGAAATGAAATGATTTCGGCGGCGCGCTCGTACATAACGCAAGCCGATTGTGGATTCGAATGAATTAAACATATGCGGGCATTATAGGGAGGATATGATGAGCATGAAACTATTTTAGTAAAAACAATTGTTTAAGTTTTAGATTGCTAATTTTATTTGCCTGAAACTAATCGAACCTGTATTTTCCACATCAACTATTAACTCGATAAACTTTTAAGCATTAATGAAAATACTAGCTATTGAAACAGCGACAGAAGCTTGTTCAGCGGCATTGGCTATAGACGATAGCCAAATTGAGCGTTATGAAGTTGCGCCGAGAAAGCATACGCAACTAATTCTGCCTATGGTCGAAGAATTGATGAATGAAGCTGATATTAAAGTTTCTGATTTAGATGCGATTGCTTTTGGTCAAGGTCCCGGCGCATTTACTGGAGTAAGAATAGCTATGGGCGTAATTCAGGGTTTGGCTTTTGCTCAGGATACACCTGTTATTCCCGTTTCTACTTTAGCTGCATTGGCACAACATGTTGCTAATGATCATCAATACGTTGCCTCAGCTATAGACGCGCGTATGCAGGAAATTTATTGGGGATTATTTAAAAAGAATGATTCCGGCGTTATGCAAGCGATATCAGAAGAAGTTGTTTGTGCCGCAAAAGATGTAGATTTTATTTCAGATGAAATTTGGTTTGGTGCTGGCTCTGGCTGGGATACGTATTCGGATGTACTCAGTTCGAAGTTTGATAATAATCTAAGCGGCTTTGATGGCCAGCTTTTTCCTTCTGCTGTTGATGTTTTAGCGTTGGCTAAACCTGCCTATATGGAAAATAAGATGATTTCCGTAGAACAAGCCTCTCCTGT
>JBMZNW010000140.1:239-5497 GCA_049619915.1 Gammaproteobacteria bacterium | reverse complement strand
TTTTTTAGGTGCTGGTGCAGGTGTTACTTCAGCGGTCGCTTCTTCTACTGCTTTTTCAAACCAGCTAACAACTTCATCGCGTGAGTCAGTTAAGACTTCAGCTGACTTGTTACCGAATTCGATAACTTTTGCACTATATTCATTTGCGAAATCAACTTCTGCAGACACCGCATCTTTGTAGTTGGTGGTAGTAGTCAGAGTTTTGGTTAATTCAACACCAGACTCCATGCTGTAAGTAGCTAGGCCTACTTGCAATTCTGATAATTCTTTAAATGCTTTGCTATTGATAGCAACAAGTTCTTGCATAGCATTGTATGAAGTCTTACCCATTTCTGTCATTTTTTCGAAAATTTCGTTTTGCATTTTGTTTCTCCTTAATTCCAAACTTTTAAACGTGTTGTTACACAATCAATGGGTGTATTGTGCACTGCAATATATTGCATTGCAACATGTTTTTTGGAAAAAAATGCAAATATTTTAGAAAAAACCGAAGTTTTATTCTAAGTCATTGTTAATAATGCAATTCTTCAGGAGAACTTTTGTAGGCTTCGATAGCATCCGCTATCTCTTTTTTTGCTTCCTCAGTATCATACCAACCATCAATTTTGACCCATTTGTTTGGCTCAAGGTCTTTATAGTGCTCAAAAAAATGCGTAATCTGATTGAGCAAAGCAGGTTGTACATCAGAATAACAGTTCACATTACTGTGAAATTTGGATACTGAATCAAGCGGGACACAGGCTACCTTACCGTCATCTCCCGCTTCATCTGTCATTTTTAATAAGCCAATCGGGCGGCATTTAATAACAGAGCCATGAATCAAAGGCATCGGAGTCATGATAATAACATCGACCGGGTCGCCGTCTTTTGCCAAGGTTTTTGGAATATAACCATAGTTACATGGGTAGTGCATTGACGTATTTAAAAAACGATCAACAAACATTGCACCGGTTTCTTTATCCAGTTCGTATTTAACCGGATCACCATTCAAAGGGATTTCTACAATAACATTAACTTCTTCCGGCGGATTTTTACCGGCAGTAACTCTATCCAAATTCATCTATGTTTATTTCCTATTTATTTGCTCTATTTTCTATTAAGTCATCAACAACCGCAGGCTCTGCCAATGTACTGGTATCACCTAGCGTGTCTAATTCATTAGCCGCAACTTTACGCAAGATACGTCTCATGATTTTTCCTGATCGGGTTTTAGGTAAACCCGGTGCCCATTGAATCACATCAGGTGAAGCAATCGGTCCAATTTCTTTTCTAACATGTGTTACTAATTCCTTTCGTAACTCTTCAGTTGCTTCAACATCCGCCATTAGCGTGACGTAAGCATAAATACCTTGACCTTTTATGTCATGCGGAAAACCGACAACCGCCGCTTCCGCTACCGCTTCATGTAAGACCAGCGCACTTTCTACTTCAGCCGTACCCATTCTATGGCCGGATACATTGATGACATCATCAACCCTTCCGGTAATCCAGTAATAACCATCTTCATCCCGACGTGCGCCATCACCACTAAAATACTTACCAGGAAACATTGAGAAATACGCTTCTTTAAAACGATCATGATCGCCATACAAAGTACGCATTTGCCCTGGCCAAGGTCGTTTTATACAGAGAGCACCTTCTGTTGCGCCTTCCAATTCATTGCCTTTATCATCAACCAAACAAGGCTCAACACCAAAAAACGGTAATGATGCAGAACCTGGTTTTAGTGCTGTTGCACCAGGAAGCGGCGTAATTAAATGACCACCTGTTTCTGTTTGCCACCAAGTATCAACAATAGGACAGTTGCCATTACCAACCACATTGTAATACCACTCCCATGCTTCAGGGTTAATGGGTTCTCCAACTGAACCTAATATACGTAGACTAGAACGATCTGTTTTTGTGACAAATTCATCGCCTTGGCCCATTAACATACGAATTGCAGTTGGCGCGGTATAAAACTGATTCACTTTCCACTTATCGACAACTTGCCAGAAACGACTTGCATCAGGAAAAGTAGGGACGCCTTCAAACATCAGTGACGTTGCGCCGTTAGCTAAAGGACCATAAACAATATAGGAGTGTCCTGTAACCCAGCCGACATCGGCGGTACACCAATAAATATCGCCTTCTTGATAATCAAAAACATATTTATGCGTCATCGCCGCATAAAGAAGATAACCACCAGTAGTATGTAAAACACCTTTAGGCTTACCCGTTGAGCCTGAAGTGTAGAGAATAAACAATGGATCTTCGGCATCCATTTCTTCAGGCTGACAATCATTAGAAGCAGCTTCTATCGCTTCGTGATACCAAAGGTCTCTATCATCATTCCAGTCAATATCACCGCCAGTTCGCTTAACGACAATACATGTCGTCACACTTTCGCAATCACCAATACCTTTATCTGCATTTGCTTTTAAAGGGATCTGTTTTTTTCCGCGCAAACTATAATCGCTGGTAATAACAACTTTACAATTTGAATCATTAACACGGTCTCTTAATGCGTCAGGAGAGAAACCACCAAAAACAATGGAATGAACGGCACCAATTCGAGTACAAGCCAGCATTGCAACGGACGCTTCAGGAATCATTGGCATGTACAGGCAAACTCTATCGCCTTTTTTCACACCTCTTGATTTTAATACATTAGCAAAACGGCAAACTTCGTCATGAAGTTCTTTATAAGTAATTTCGCGATCTTCTTCCGGATCATCACCTTCCCAGATTATGGCAACTTGATCACCACGCTTTTCAAGATGTCTATCCAGACAGTTATAACTAACGTTTAACTTGCCTCCGACGAACCAGTTAATATTAACGTCGTTGTAATCCCACTCCTGAACCTTGTCCCATTTTTTCGACCAGCTAAGAAATTCTTCAGCTTGTTCAGCCCAGAATGCATCTGAGTCATTAATCGAACGCGAATACATTTCTTCATACTTAGGTGTGTTAATATGTGCTTGTTTAGCTATATCATCAGGTACTTTATAAGTTTTTATTTCAGACATAATCCACTCCGGTTTTTAATCAAACAAGGCCACGAAAACAAAAAACGTATATTTGGCTTAAATCAAACTCACTAACTAGACGGGTAATAATTGGTTATTTTTATAGATACTCCGTTCAGAACACGAATATACCTGACAACCATTAAATTTAAATACTTTTTTAATTAAATGTTGTTATTTGCAACAGTTATATCAGTATCAATTAATTTTGAGCGAAGACTTTTTTCAGTAATTCACTGGTGCGCGCAGCCGGATTTTCTCTGATTAATTTTTCTTCTTTAGCAACCAAACTAAACAATCCATCGACGGCTTTACTTGTAACATACTGATCCAAATCGAGTGATTCGACATCAATAAAATGCGACATCGTGCCTAAGTTATCAATTAAGGCTTTATATTTTTCTGTAACGCCAACACGATTTGTTGCCTGTTTTACGACAGGCAAAAATTGTTGCTGTAACTGATTGCCGCCTTTTTCTTTCAAGAATTGTGTCGCGGCATTATCGGAGCCTTTTAAAATACCGTACGCATCTTCAACCGTCATAGATTTTATAACATTACTGAAGATCGACATTGCTTTTGGCGTCGCCTCTTCGGCAGCTCGGTTCATCGATAATATAAATTGATCAGCGATTTTATCCTGCCCGAGTTTCCTTAAACCTGATTCAATTGCCTGTAACTTTTCAGGCATGGATATTTTTAATTGTGGATGTGATAGGAAACCATTTTCCTTGCCGAGAATATTCACTGCGGATTGACTACCATTAACCAGAGCTTCTTTTAATCCAGAAACAATTTCATCATTAGTCAGCTTATTACTTACTTCTTCATTACCTAAAACTTCTGACGTTGTTTCCTTTAAAACGTCAAGAAAATCACCCCAGCCAGAGTAAGCAGAGACAGAGATACTCAGGAATAACGATAACAACAATAATTTTAAGAGTTTCATACGGTTTAAACTTGATTCCTCACTTTAAAGTAGTAGCCGGACTGTATATCCTTACAAAAGCTTATAAATGAAAACCATCATACCGCATAAACAGGAGAATCAGCATGGACAATAAACTACTTCTAATAATTATTGCTATCTTGTTACCACCCGTTGCAGTCTTTCTGAAAAAAGGAGCAGGAAAAGACTTAATCATCAATATCGTTCTTTGCCTGTTATTTTTCATTCCAGGTTTAATTCACGCCATATGGCTTGTGACTAAATAGCTATGTAGTTTAGTGTCGAAATGTAGGACACTCACATGGACGTGAGTGTTAGAGTCGAGTCTGGAACAGAAGCCGAACCATTTTCGACCAATCAAAGTAGTCCTGTACATCGTCGCTTCGGACTCCTCGGCTCGAGCTTCCTGCTTCGCTCTACCTCCTGCATCCATGCGCCCGCAGCATACAGTACATCCTGTACATAAAAAAGGGCAAGGTGATAAGCCTTGCCCTCTTATTACAACTTAACTGCTAAAAATGAATCTATCGAGCGTAAATCTCAACTCGTCTATTTTTCGCTCTGTCAGCTGAAGTATCGTTTGAGCTTACAGGTGAGCTCTCACCAAAACCCTGAGCACTAAGTCTAGAGCTACTAACACCCTTTGACACTAAGTAATCAACAACTGATTGCGCTCTTCGTTGAGATAAGCCCTGATTGTATGAAGCTGGGCCTGTGCTATCAGTATGACCTTCAACCTGAAGATTCTTACTTGCATTAGATTGAATCGCAGATAACGCCCCATCAAGTATAGATTTAGCTTCAGAAGTCAGACTAGCACTATCAAACTTGAAATGAACACCTTGCAGTGAAACTAGAGCATTGCTACAACCATTGGCATCAACAGTCGCGCCTGCTGGTGTATTTGGACATACATCAAGGTAATCTGGTACGCCATCACCATCCGAATCACTTTCACAACCGTTACTATCAACTGGCACTGGTTTTGATCCTGGACATTTATCAGCTGAGTCAGGTACGCCATCATTATCCTCATCACTCGGAGGGATAGGTGCTGGCTCAACAGGAGCAGCAGGAGTGATAGCGCCACAGTCTTCTCCTAACATTTCTGGCTTCTTGCTACTACTACCCCAGCATTTACCAGAACCACTTTTCCAAACCTTTCCGCCAGAATTCGCCCAATAACCATGACCATCTGCAAATGCATTACCAGATAAAATGGCGGTGACCAATAAGATTGCATATATCCTAACTACTCGCATGTTTGCCTCTCCCCACTAATGTTTATATAAATTTGA
>JBMZNW010000140.1:0-229 GCA_049619915.1 Gammaproteobacteria bacterium | reverse complement strand
ACAAACAAAGACTATCTATAACAAATAATAGCCTTTATTGACACGATATCAAATGATTGTGACACAGTTCTCAATTTTCTGGTCCTGCTAACCGGTTATTTTCGCGTATCGAGTCTCTACATAATTATCGACTATTTCGCGAAACTCGCCCGCTATATTATCACCTTTTAAGGTCATGGCTTTCTTACCGTCTATAAATACTGGCGCAGACGGAGCCTCACCGGTACCC
>JBMZNW010000139.1:0-5503 GCA_049619915.1 Gammaproteobacteria bacterium | reverse complement strand
TGAAAATATTTCATTGACGATGGAAAAGTCAGGGATTTATTCCTATGTTTGCTTGCCTCACATTGGCTTTGGTATGGTCGGTGTTATCGTTGTTGGTGATGTTTCAGCTGATGATATTGTCGCGTATAAGACAAAAGCAGGCGAGGTATTAGAAGGGCCATTTCGACGCTTACTTGGAAAAATAAACAAGGTTAAACCAACTATATAATTGTTATTTAATTATAAACACAAAATAGATAGCCTGTTTATGTATAAGCAGGCTTATTTAAAAATTATGAAAATTATAAACTTTGTATTATTACTGTTATTTATACTGTCACAGTCGGCTTTTGCTGAAGATGCAGAAATGCCAGATAAAAAGTATTTAAAAGTTTGTGCTGATCCGTACATGTTGCCTATGTCTAACCATAAAGAAGAAGGTTATGAAAATAAAATTGCGGAGCTGCTGGCGGAAAAACTAGGCTTAAAACTTAAGTATGAATTCTTTCCTCAACGCATGGGCTTTATCAGGAATACATTACGAGCTGAATCTGAAGATACTCCTGGCTATAAATGTGATTTGGTAATAAATGTGCCGTCTAACTTTGAATTAGCCGCAACAACCGAGCCGTATTACACAACAACTTATGTTCTGGTTTATGCAAAAGGTAGAAAACTGGATGCTGTAACAGAAGCTGAAATGCTTACTAAAGTTGTAGAAGAAAATAATATAAAAGTGAAAATTGGTGTAACCGATCGCGGGCCAGCTCAATTGTGGGTTTTTTATCAAAATTTAATGGGTTATATGGTTCCGTATCAAGGGCATCCAGGCAATGTCAAAGTTGATCCCGGTCATGTATTAGTTAAAGACATTGTTGATGGAAAAATTGATGCTGCAGTCGTATGGGGACCTACAGCCGGTTATTATGCTAAAAAATATAAAGATAAAGCAGAGCTAATGTTATTGCCTGTAAAAGATGATGTTAAAAAGAATCGTGAAATGAGGTTTGCATTTAGTAATTCTATGGCAGTGAGATACGGTGAGAAAGCTTGGAAAGAAAAAATTAATAAAATCATTAAAGAGAATCAGACAGAGATAGAAAAAATTCTAATAGATTATGGTGTGCCTTTAGTTAAATAATAAGAGTGAGAATTATGAAAGTTGCGATAAAAATTGTTGTTTTATTAAGCTTTTTTTTCAATATAAATATTTTTGCAGAAGAAAATAAAAAACAAGAAGCGCCTATGACAGCTGGCGGCGGTACGCCTCTCGCTGAAGATGAAGTAAAAGTCGGTCGCTATGGCGAAACGGATGAAACACCTGATGACTTTCAGTTTAATGAAGCGGAAATTAAACTATGGTTAACGAATCATTTAGAAAACATTAAAAAGCCACAAAGTTTATATTACGAATTCAATAAGACAGGTAGTCTTGAAGAAGGCTTTAGTGATTCTGTTTATTTAAGAATATTAGAACTGAATGAAGACGGCAGCAAAAATACCTCACTTGACTTTTTTACAGCAGATCGAAAACAACCTGTCAGTCCTGATAATGTCACTAATATTATCGGAAATCCTGTGCTGGGTATCTTTATGCACGGTGATACCTCCGACATGGCTCGACTAACAGGCGGGAAGAGAAGCCGTAGTAAATACTTTATTAAAGCAATTAAAGTTGCTTTAAGAGAGATTGCTGTTGTTGAACCAATTACTTTTAATTTTAATGATAAAGAATACCAAGGTGAAAAAGTTTATTTTTCTCCTTATCTAAATGATCCGCATCGACCTAAGTTCGAAAAGTATGCTGAAAAGTATTATGAATTTATTTTTTCAGATGATATCCCTGGCAGTTTATATCAAATAAAAACGGTTATCCCCGATATGTCTGGAGAGAAAAGAGAGCCTTTAATTCAGGAAACATTAACATTCGTCGATATGAAATAAAAAATATTTTTAATGTTTTTTAAACTCAATCAGATGCATTAATCTTTTTCCGACTAATCTGATCATTGGCACGGCTTCCTTTTCTTAACTTAACTGCACAATATTTAAACTCTGGTATTTTGCCAAAAGGATCCAGTGCCGCATTGGTAATTAAGTTAGCTGCGGCCTCGTTGAAAGCAAACGGCATTAATACAACAGCTTTTTGCATACCTTCATCAGCTCGAGCCGTTGCTGCCACTATTCCTCTTCGAGATTCTACAACTAATGTATCACCTGATTTCAAACCATAAGATCGAAGATCTTCGGGGTTAATAATAATACAGGGTCCTGGCTCTATCGCATCCAATACACGTGAATGACGTGTCATCGTTCCTGTATGCCAATGTTCGAGTTGCCTACCGGTAATGAATACGACCGGATATTCGTCATTAGGTAGTTCAGCCGGTTCGATATATTCCGCAGGCACAAATCGACCTAGGCCATCATCGGTAGGAAATATTCCATCTTTAAATATTACCGGTTCACCCGGGTCGCCAACATTAACAAGCGGGTAAGTAAGAGAATCTTCCTGTTCCAATCGTTCCCAGGTGATACCGGCCATACTTGTAGTCGCTTGTCGTATTTCCTGAAATACATCTTTTGCATGTTGATAATTCCAGTTTAATCCCATGCGATTTGCAATTTGCTGAATAATCCATAAATCCTGTTTGGCCTCACCGGGTGGTGTAATTGCCTGTCTGCCAAGTTGCACCCTGCGATCTGTATTAGTAAATGTACCGTCTTTTTCAGGAAATGCAGAAGCAGGTAAAATAACATCAGCATAACCCGCTGTTTCAGTAAAGAATATATCTTGCACGACAAGGTGTTGTAATTTTGATAGTGCTTCTCTGGCATGATTTAAATTAGGATCAGACATGGCCGGGTTTTCTCCCATAATATAAAGACCATTTATCTCTCCATCATGTATAGAGTGAACCATTTCAACTGTAGTCTTACCAACATTCGGATCTAATGATGTACCCCATAGCTCTTCAAACTTTTTCCTGACAGATTCATCGATTACTGGTTGATAGTCAGGATAGACCATAGGGATAAGGCCTACATCAGATGCACCTTGTACATTATTTTGTCCACGCAAAGGATGAAGCCCCGTACTGGTTCTGCCTATTTGCCCAGTCATTAAGGCAAGAGAAATTAAACAACGCGCATTATCTGTGCCATGAATATGTTGTGAAATACCCATGCCCCAGAATATTATCGCTGTTTCTGCCGTAGCATAGAGTCTTGCTACTTCCTTGATTGTTTCAGGTGGAATGCAGCATATTGGCGCTACTTTTTCAGGTGAATAATCTTTTACAGTTTCTACGATACCTTCAAACCCATCAGTATGTTCGTCTATGAATTCTTGATTTTGCAGGTTCTCTTCAATGATAACGTGCATCATTGCATTCAACAGTAGTACGTCTGTTCCTGGGCGCAATTGTAAAAAATGTGAAGCGTGCAGTGACATATCAGAACCATAAGGTTCAACGACAATTAATTTACTACCACGTTCAGCTGCATTTTTAATGAATGTTGCAGCAACCGGATGATTATCATTAGGGCGAGAACCAATAACAATAATGACCTCAGCATAAGAACCATCTGAAACTTGATTTGATACAGCACCCGAACCAATGGTTTCTAACAAGGCTGCAACTGAAGAGGCATGGCAAAGTCGAGTACAATGATCAACATTATTGGTGCCAAAGCCAGTCCTGACGAGTTTTTGGACTAGATAAGCTTCTTCGTTACTACCTTTTGCACACCCAAGACCGGCCAGTGCTTGCGAACCGTTTTCATTTTTAATTTTATTTAAACCATTAGCAGCAAATTCCAAGGCTTCTTCCCAACTGGCTTCACGAAAAAACTTGTGCATTTCTATTGGATCAATCAGGCTCGGAGTTTTTTCTACACCTTCGCGGCGTATTAAAGGTTTTGTTAATCGGTCAGGGTGATGAACATAATCAAATCCATATCGGCCTTTAACACATAAACGGCCTTTATTAGCTGGCCCATCACGACCTTCAACATATTGAATGTGGTTGTTTTTTATATTAAAACTTAATAAACAACCTACACCGCAGTAGGGACAGACGGAATCAATCACTTTATCGGGCTTAATTAAACCAACATTTTTTGCCGGCATAAGTGCACCAGTAGGGCAGGCTTGTACGCATTCACCACAAGCTACACAAGTGCTTTCACCCATTGGTTCATTCATGTCAAAAATAATTTCTGAATGTTTACCACGAAAAGCATAACCAATAACATCATTCACCTGTTCTTCACGACAAGCTCTAACACAACGCGTACATTGTATGCAGGCGTCAAGGTTAACTGCGATTGCAGGATGAGAAAGGTCTGGCTTTGGTCTATCTGTCGCAGCTTCAAAACGAGGATTAAAAACATTGAGCTTTCCCGCCCAATAATCCAGTTCTGAATTTAATTTATAAGGAGACTTGCCTTGTTGCGGCATATCTGAAAGCAGAAGCTCTAAAACCATTTTTTGAGACTTCTGGGCTCTTTCACTATCACTTTTCACGTCCATGCCTTCTGTTGGTTTGCGACAACAAGAAGGGGCTAATACGCGTTCACCATCAATTTCAACCATGCAGGCACGACAATTACCATCCGGACGATAGCCTTCTTTATAGCAAAGGTGTGGGATTTCTACATCGTTTCGTTTTGCCGCTTGAAGAATGGTTTCATCGCCATAAGCTTCAACATCTTTACCATTTAATTTGAAGCTTATTGCTTTTTCATTCATCAGCTTTGGATTCGCAGCCATTATTCAAATTCCTTCGGGAAATATTTCATTGCACAACGTAAAGGATTAGGCGCAGCCTGACCTAAACCACAAATAGACGCATCAACCATGGTAGAAGAGAGCTCTTCTAGTAAAGGTTGATCCCATTCTTCTTTTTCCATGAGTTTTACTGCCTTTGCTGTGCCGACACGGCAAGGCGTACATTGACCACAGGATTCATCTTCAAAAAAACGCATGGAATTTAATGCCATTGCTTTGGCACTATCTTTATCAGATAAAACAACTATAGCAGCTGAACCAATAAAGCAACCGTGTTTTTGTAAGGTATCAAAGTCCAGCGGTTCATCGCCTAATGAGGCAGGTAACATTCCGCCTGAGGCACCTCCAGGAAAATAACCATAGAATTCATGTCCATTTAACATACCACCACAATATTCATCAATTAATTCAAGTACGCTAATACCGGCAGGGGCAAGATGAACGCCCGGTTTATTTACACGACCACTGACAGAGAATGAACGTAAACCTTTTCTATCGCGTCGGCCATGTGATGAAAACCAATCAGCGCCTTTTTCTATAATGTCTCTTACCCAGTGCATACTTTCCATGTTTTGTTCAAGGGTAGGGTGGCCAAATAAACCGACTTCTGCCAGATAGGGCGGACGTAAACGCGGCATGCCACGTTTGCCTTCAATTGATTCAATCATTGCTGACTCCTCTCCACATATATATGCACCAGCTCCTCGTCTCATTTCTATTTCTGGTATATCG
>JBMZNW010000138.1:0-5518 GCA_049619915.1 Gammaproteobacteria bacterium | reverse complement strand
CCAACGTTCATTACGTACACGACCACGTTCATTTTCAATCGTCTGCAATTCATCTAACAATTCCAATGGCGTTAATGATGTCTCTAATTCAGCAACCACATTAACATAATCATCCTGATCTTGAGGCCCAACGGGTTTGCTTTTATATAAAGAAGAAATTTTATTTGTATGAGTTGATTGTATCTCGCCAAGCGCTTTTATGGCAGTCGTTATATGCTGCTTCGGTGACTCCATATTACTGCCGAGACCAATATAGACTATTGTCATGGGTTAGACGATTTTTTACAACGGTTTCTTACGACGACTTCTGGGTCGTCTTCTGGAACGTGGCTTATGGTATCCGGATTTTATTTTATCTTTACCAGCTAACGGTTCATCAAGCTGTTCTTTAGTCCAGTAATCAACCAATTCCTGTAACGGCTCACCTGCTTCCGCACGCAGTAAGAGAAAATCATAAGCTGCACGAAATTTCGGATGCATTAATACACGAAAAGATCGTTTGCCAGTACGTTTTAAGCGCACTTGTAATGCCCAGATATCACGCGCCATATGTGTAAAACGCCTCGGCATAGACAAGCTAGATATTTGTTTTGAAATAACCGTATCACCGGCAAGCTGCACGGCTTCCATTTCTGATAAACCATAACCAATATGTTCATCAGCAAGCACACGCATGGGTTCCCACAAAAACGCCGCCAATAAAAACCCGGGCGCAACAGAATTACCCTGACTCAATCGTTGATCAGTATTCTTCAATGCCTGCATGATAAAAGTATGCGGGTAATCTTTTTCATGAGTATCGAGTAAAGAGTCTGTTTGCGGGAATAAGTATTTAAATAAATTGTAGTGCCGTAGCATTTCGAAAGTTTGCAACGCACAAGCACCCATAAACAGTTTTAGCATTTCTTCAAATAAACGTGCAGGCGGAATATCTTTTAATAATTCTGCATGTTGACTAATCGGTTTCTCTGCTTCGGGGTGAATTCTTAATCCTAGTTTCGCAGCAAAACGAACCGCCCGGAGCATACGGACAGGATCTTCAATATAGCGTTGTGACGGATCGCCAATTAATTTTAATTGTCCATCTTCAAGATCCTTAACACCTCCTACATAATCAACAACTGAAAAATCTTTAATATTGTAAAATAGTGCGTTTACCGTAAAGTCGCGCCGCCAGACATCATCATCAATATCACCATAAACATTATCACGGATAATGCGGCCATCTTCGACACGCCCTGCTCCTTCGTCAGACACATGATGAGGCGCACGAAATGTCGACACTTCTATTATTTCATCACCAAAACGCACATGCGCTAATCTAAAACGCCGACCGATTAATCGACAATTACGAAACAGCTCTCGTATTTGTTCAGGTTTTGCATCAGTAACGACATCAAAGTCTTTCGGTTCTCTACCCAAAAGAATATCGCGAACGCCGCCGCCAACAAGGTAAGCCTTATAATCAGCATTCTTTAATCGATACAGGACTTTTAAAGCATTATCGCTGATAGAAGCGCGTGAAATATTATGCTGATCACGCGGGATGATGGTTGGTTCAATTTTTAACCGAGTAATGTTTGAAGACTTATCAGAGGCTGTCATTTATCAAAATTTTGAGTACTTTCTGTAGGCTCCTATAATAGCGCAGATAAACCATTATTGCTCCTTTCATCGATAAACTCTGGACTAACTATTAAAATTGGAAAACGAAAAGCAAAATCAATGTTCTTTACTGCGGCGATTCGCAGCAATTTTCTATGACACGTTATTACTCATAGCCATTTTTTTTGTTGCTAGCTTTATTCTTTTGCCATTAATCGGTGAGACCGGAATCGAAAGTGGCAATATTTTTTATAATGCTTTTTTAATACTTCTGGCTTATCTGTACTTTTCTTGGCATTGGGTCGACGGTAGACAAACACTGGGCATGCGCAGCTGGAAAATTGAAGTGACTAATTCAACAAACTCAACACTTAATTACAAACAAGCCAGCTTAAGATACTTAGCTGCTTTATTATCTTTACTGCTTTTAGGACTAGGTTTTATCTGGTCGCTATTTGATAAAGAAAAACTCACTCTGCACGATCGATTATCTAAAACAAAATTAATAAAAAATTGATGGATTATGCATTCAATACTTCTTTACTAACGAGTATGAAATATAAGACAACACCGCTATTGTTGGTAACGTCACACTGATAAATGGCGGGATACCATAAACAACACCAAGGTGACCGGTTACCTGATTAACAAGGTGAAAAGTGACACCGATTAAAGCACCAATAAAAACACGTTGTCCCAAACCTATTGGCCTGCCTTCGCACTTCACCACACAGGTTGCTAGTAATATCATTGCGATGATCGCAAAAGGATTAATAATCTTTGACCAGAACGCCTGTTCATAAATCTTGCTGCTTTGATTGTTTGCATTTAGATATTTAATGTAACTGACTAAACCATACATGGATAAATAACGCGGTTTAATCGTCACCATATCAATTACGTCAGGATTTAATAACGCTTCCCACTCTGCTGTATCATAATGCGTTGATGTAACTTCTTGGTCAGATATTTCTGTTCTCTGAATATCACGTAGTATCCATCTGTCTTCATAATACTCAGCGTGTTTAGCACTGATGCTGGCTTGCAGTTGATTATCTTCATCAAACTCATAAATATAAATTTGTTTAACTCTATCACCCGGTAAAATTTTTCTGATGTTGATGTAATTATTACCATCGCGCGACCAGAAACCATTTTTTGTTTTTAGCGAAATTTGTTTTGTTAAAGCAACTGAACGTTTCTGTTGAGCAACTTGTTCGCTGACTGGCGCGATAACTTCGCCGATCAATACGCTGACAAAAATAAAGATTATTCCAGTCTTCATTAAAGAATAAGCAAGCTGTAATTTTGATATGCCAGCGGTTCTTATAACAGCAAGCTCACTAGTATTTGCTAGCATGCCTAACGCTGCCATACTGCCTATCACTGTAGCGATAGGAAACAATTCGTAACTTAAGCGCGGCACAGTGAGCAAGACATATTGTATCGCTTCTATGACGCCGTAGTTTCCTACGCCCGTATCATCAAGTTGATCGACCAAAGAAAAGAATGAAAAAATAGCAACAAGGCAAAACAATGCCAGCAAACTAATAAGTAAAATACTTTTCCCAATATAACGATCCAGTATCATCTTTTATCCTTATCGAGCCTCGTCATCACCAGCCAGAATAAGCTGATGTTCATCGTCATTATTTTTCATTTGTCGAAGTTGCGGCATATAAAAAAGTAAAAACAATATACCTATTAATATTAAATGCACCCACCATAAACCAATAAATGCAGGAATAGCATCACGCTTTAATAATGTCTGCGCAATACCAAGCAAATTACTGTAAATAAGATAAATCGAGATACCAATAACAAAAGGAGTATAGCGACGTTCGTTAGCATGCGATTGCATTAATAAAACCGCTAATATCGACAACAATAAACAAGAGAAGATTAAAGAAATTCGCCATTGAAATTCTGCCTGATGTCTTTTGTCATCTGACATCATAATTTCTGTTGTCGGTAAAGAAGAGATCTTGCCTGTTGTCGAGCTGGCTGAGGCGCTCTCTGTCTGAATTGCATACGTTTCGTATTCCGTAATTTGATAATCAAGTAAACCTGGCTCACCAACATAACGACGACCATCACTAAACACAGCGTATTTATTGCCTGATTTTGGATCAACTTTAAAGCGCGCACTATCGGAAGCTAACACACCTAATTTTCCTTCCTGTCTGACCTGTAAAAACACTTCTTCCATTGAACCTTTTTCCGGAGAAGGATTTTGCACATAAACAACGCGATCACCCTGACTGAATTCCTTAAATTGACCGGCTTTAATACCGGAAATATCAGACTCCTGTTTCGCTCTTTCCTTTAGGTCGTGAATATTCCGTTCTGCCCATGGCGCAAAATACAAGGTAATAACCGAAACGATAAGACAGAAAACAAGTGCAAACCGCGCCACGACTTTAATTTGAAACACAGTGCTAATGCCCGATGCGGCCAAAATAACGAGTTCTCGATCAGTCGCCATGCGTGAAAAAGCAAGCAACATAGCGATAAGAATCGATACTGGTAAAATTTTCGGTAAGGTTGCCAACATCTTGAAACCGAGCATTAAGAAAACCATATCTGCTGGCAAACTGCCTTCCGCAGCATCAGCCAGAAAACCAACAAACTTATTACTGGCAAAAACCAATATCAGTAAACTCAGTATCCATAGGAGTTTTTGCAATAACTCCTTATAGATGTAACGTTGAATAATCAAAAAATCATACCTTTTATTGAAATACAGCTTTGCTTACTCGAAGATAAATGAATAAACTTGTCAAAAAGTACGGTTTTAATCATTTTTCCCTGTTTTTAGCAAAAATCTATATGATTATGACACGCTTGGCGTGTCCGCGCTGAATAATATCGTACGTTTTTAATTCATTAAATAATAAATATTTATCAAACGTGATAACGATTTTGGAGCAGTTATGGATTTCAATATAAAAAGTGGCAACCCTGAAAAACAACGAACCGCCTGTGTCATCGTCGGCGTGTTTGAATCAAGACGACTTTCTGATGCGGCAAAAGCCATCGATGATGTCAGTGATAAACACATATCTAACTTGATTCGTCGTGGCGATATGGAAGGAAATATAGGCCAATACCTGCTTTTACATAGTGTGCCGGGCATGATTGCTGATCGCGTATTACTCATCGGTTGCGGTAAAGAAAGAGAAATAAACGACCGCACTTATCGTAAAATTATTGAAAATAGTGTCAAAGCGCTAAACAGCACTGGTTCGCTCGAATGCGTTAATTACCTGACTGAATTAACTATCAAGGGACACGACCACTCGTGGAAAATTCGACAAGCTGTACAGTTTGCTGAACATAGTTTGTATGAATTTAATGAATTAAAGACCAATAAAAAGAAAAACAGACGTCCTTTACGCAAAATTACATTCACGGTTCCAACGCGCAGAGAGTTACCAAAAAGCGAAAAAGCAATGAATGAAGGACGTGCTATTGCAAACGGTATCAAACTAACGCGTGACCTAGGCAACAAACCTTCTAATGTTTGTACACCGACCTATTTAGCCAAACAAGCGAATGAACTGGCAAAAACGTATCGCTCAATCACGACGACCGTACTCGAAGAAGCAGACATGAAAAAACTGGGCATGGGTTCTTTGCTTTCCGTATCGCAAGGTTCAGCCAGACCAGGAAAATTAATTACCATGGAATACAAAGGTGCGAAAAAATCACAAAAACCGATCGTACTGGTTGGTAAAGGTGTGACCTTTGATACCGGTGGTATTTCAATCAAACCGTCACCGGCAATGGATGAAATGAAATACGATATGTGTGGCGCGGCTTCTGTTTTCGGAACCGTTTCTGCCGTAGCAGAAGCAGGCTTGCCTATTAATGTTGTCGGCGTCGTTCCGGCTGTTGAAAATATGCCGAGTAG
>JBMZNW010000137.1:0-5530 GCA_049619915.1 Gammaproteobacteria bacterium | reverse complement strand
GACACCATTATTATTATGTCCGGTGATTCTGATTACATTGAATTGGTTCGTCACTTGAAGTCAGAAGGTGTACGCGTTGAAATTGCCGCCGTACCGAGCACGACATCGCGCTTTATTATTGATGAAGTTGATTATTTTCACGAAATAACAAAGGAGGACTGGTTTACCTTGCCAGCTAAAAAAACAAAAAAACGGCGTAGTAAAAAAGAAGACAAGGAAAAGCCTCAATTGTAATAATTTTATCTCTGTCAAGACACAGGTAATTAATATTTTTAAACTAGGCTTAATCAAGCATGTCGCGTAACTGGAGAAGGTTTTAAAATTCTTTGTTTTGAATCATCCGAAACTTCAATCAATAGTAAGACAGCAAGTAAAATAAGTTATTGTTTAAAGACAAATAATCTTGATCCAGATCAAGACACATATTAGCCAGTTTTTTATAGTGATCAGACTAAATAAAAAATAGGCGACCAATGAAACTTATTTCCAGTTTGATATTGCTCATTATTGTTCTTCCAATAAGTGCTAATTTAAAGAGCGACGAATCTGACAATCAGAACGAAAACCAATATCTGCTTCATGCTGAATCAAGCGAGCAGCTTTTAAACATCATGCAGCAGATATCTTCAGTTGCAGATAATCAACAAGTTGCTGAAGAAATAAGCTTTACGGAAGAAGATATGACAAATTTGGTCGAAACGGTTGAAGAACTTCTTTTTTATGCTGAATTGATGGCCTTAAAAGTCCCTGCGAATCAACTAGAAGAAAGTAATAGTGTGATTTTTAATGCAATGGCCAGCAAGTTATACAATGAAACTTTAAATATTCAACAACTTACAAAATCTTATAATCCGCATAATGCGGACTATTCCCAAACTAATTTGCTAAATGAAGCATTTACCCGTTTAAGTCAGACTTGTAACGCCTGTCATCAATTATTCCGCGAGGAATAAATCAACAAATAGCGTGGCAGTGAAAAAAGACGCCGCGAAGTTAAGTTATTCTGTGTGACTATTTCGGTTGGTACTGTTTTAGTCACATGGGTATTTTTCTCGCAAAATTTCGCCCGCTGATATCTCCGCTTTTTTAGTAAGTAATTCTGGTCTTGCTTTCAAGCCTGAGACGACTTGCTTTGCCAGATACTCAGTTTCTATTTCTTCAGGCAAGCAGACTCGAGGCACTTCCGAGTTCTTACCATTATGACAATCACAAGGCGTGACATACCATTCACACATCATACCTGTTGCGCCCTGAAAACCTTGTTGCAAGGCTATTTCACAAGCGGCGAGCAAATCTTTTCCTGAAGGCGCAGCGAATACTTTTCCACTGAAGATGAATAATAAAAGAATGACGCTAATCGTTTTCATTAAAAATACTTAAAAATTTGAAAAATTTAATCGTGACCGGCATAGTACGCTGCAAAAACACCTTATTATTCTGGTACTCCAATGGCACACCAATTGTCTTAAAGCCGGCATGAATAGGTCACTATAACACAGGGGAGAAAAATGCAGCTGACAAAAGACAAGGTCGGAACTGTCAATTACACACTAAAAGATAAAGACGGCGAAATCATCGACGAAACTCAAGATGGTTCATTTGCCTACTTACATGGTGCAAGAAACATTATTCCCGGTCTGGAAAATGAACTAGAAGGAAAAGAAAAAGGCTATAAAAACAGCATTGTTATAGAACCGAAAGATGCTTACGGCGAACGTGATCTGGAACAAATACAACGTGTGCCGCTAAGCATGTTCCCGGATGATGTAGAAATTAGTGAAGGCATGCAATTCGAAGCGCAAGCTGATGATGGCGCACCGATTGTTGTTACCGTTACTGCCATTGATGCAGGTGAAGTCATTGTCGATGGCAATCATCCATTGGCAGGCATTCAACTTTATTTTGATATTGAAGTGCTTGATGTGCGTGATGCAAGTGAAGAAGAACTGGAACATGGTCATGCTCACGGCTTAGGAGGCCATGAACACTAATGGAACTGAATGCTTTTTTAGAAAAATTAAAAAATGATCCGGAATCTATCGAATTCAACGACACGATTTCGACTGTTGAACAAAACTACGACTACACAGCAACAGCGTTTAGCAATGGCAATGTGAAAAATGAAGCAGGGCAAAATGAAGGCTCTTGCAAAATACTCGCGTTTGCTTTTATTAATAATCTATCCATTACAGAAACATTAAATTGTTTTGGCACCTATTACCGTGATGATGTGTTAGCGAATCCGGCTGGCGACGATCACCAAAATATACGTCAATTTATATTGGATGGCTTTGAGGGTGTTAAATTTGATGTGTTGCCTTTAAGAATAAAGTCTTAAAAAAGATAGCTTTCCTATCTTTTTATACGGAGAGTCCTGCGACATAACCGGAAGACCAGGCCCACTGGAAATTAAATCCACCAAGGTGCCCTGTTACATCCACAGCCTCGCCAATAAAATATAAACCTTGTTGCGTTTTACTTTCCATCGTCTTTGATGACAGGTAATCCGTATCAACACCGCCCAAGGTGACCTCGGCGGTTCGATAGCCTTCAGTACCCGATGGCTTCAAATTCCACTCAGATAAATTTAGTGCAATTTCGTTTAATACTTTATCCGGTATATCGGCAATGACTTTATCTTGCCAATCCGCCCAAAACAATACTTCGAGTTCTTGTACTAATTTCTTTGCTAATTGCTGTGAGAGAAAATTTCGTAATAATGTCGTTGGTTTCTGTTTCTTTGTTTGATTCAGTATTTCGCTAATATCATTATTTGGAAATAAATTAACAATGATTTTTTCACCTTGTTTCCAGTAACTGGATAATTGCAGTGCTGCCGGGCCACTTAAACCGCGGTGCGTAAACAATATGTTTTCATAAAACTGTTTTTTACCTGTCGATAAATTTACCTTGTGTGAAATACCGCTTAAACGTTCAAATATCGTTTTATACTCACCCGTAAACATGAACGGTACAAGCGCTGCGCTAGTTTCAATAACCGGCATGTCAAATTGCTGCGCAACTTTATAAGCGTAATTAGTCGCACCCATTTTCGGAATAGATAAACCGCCTGATGCAATAACAAGACTTTTTGATTCAAACTTTCCTTGGTTTGATTCTAATTTGAATTTAGCCTGTTTAAATTTTGAGTCCGATGTATTTTCTTCCGAAACAACAGTGATTGAATGAGTTTCACAATGTGTTCGTATCTGTACACCAGCCTCATTACACTCTTTCAACAGCATTGCCAAAATATCTTTGGCCGACTCTTTACAGAATAATTGCCCATGATCGCGTTCTTCATAAGCTATAACATGCTTCTCAACCAGCGCGATAAAATCCCATTGTGTATATTGACTCAATGCCGACTTACAAAAATGTGGGTTATTAGAAAGAAAACAATCTGGCTCAATATAAAGGTTAGTAAAATTACAACGTCCACCGCCAGACATCAGTATTTTCTTGCCGACTTTATTACTGCTATCTAACACCAGAACACGACGGCCACGCTGTGCAGCGGTGATGGAGCACATTAAACCCGATGCGCCAGCACCGATGATAATGACATCAAATTGCATTAATTATTATCAATTATAAGAATGAACAACAATAATCAACGACATCAATAGCACGAATATCAAAAGAAGCGTTACCCGGCACATTAAATTCTGCACCGCTATCAACTTTTATCCAGTCATCATTTTCACTCAAACGATACTCGGCTGTTCCCTGCGTGATCTGCATTAGCTCAGGTGCATCAGTATTAAAATGATATTCGCCGGGCAGCATGACACCTAGCGTTTTTTTAGAACCATCTGCGAACGTAATCGTTCTACTACTGACTTTCCCATCAAAATAAATATTTGCTTCGACCACTACAGAAACATTATCAAATGTACTCACAATTAATACTCCAAAAGAAAAACAAAAGAAGCGCTATAATACCGTATTCTCTTACATAGTTTTAAATTCAAATGATCGATATTTCGCAGATAGAATCTGAACTGGAAATTAATAAAAAAGCCGCTGTCGTCGAGCAAATCCAACATCCTTTACTGGATGAACATAATTTTGCCTTATATATAAAACGCGATGATTTAATACATCCGATTATTTCCGGTAATAAATGGCGAAAACTTAAATACACCTTATTACACGCCTTAAAGCATGGACACGACCACCTCATTAGCATGGGTGGTGCTTATTCTAATCATCTGCATGCCCTCGCCTATATTGGCTATAAGTTAAATTTAAAAACCACCGGCTTAATTCGCGGCGAGCAACCTAAACAGGAAAGCCAAACCTTAAGCGATTTAAGAAAATGGAATATGAAGCTGGAATTTATTAATCGCTCTGCGTTTCGTGATCTTCGCAAACATCGCGCGTTTAATTCAGCACCGGCAAAACAATACAATGGCTTCTGGATACCGGAAGGCGGCTCAAGCGAATACGCATTTAAAGGCATAGCCGAGATAGTCGAAGAAATAGAGATGGAATTCGATACATTAACACTCGCCTGCGGTACAGGGACTACACTGGCTGGATTAGCCAAAACACTCCCGGCAGAAAAAAAGGTGATTGGATTCTCTTCTTTAAAAGGCGGTGGTTTTTTAGAAAAAGACGTAAAAAAATTAATTAAACAACGTTCAATAACAAACTGGGCACTTAACTTTGATTATCATTTTGGTGGTTTTGCCAAGACCAATGATGAATTACTTTCTTTTATTCAAGACTTTGAAACAGAAACATCGATTCCATTGGAACCGGTCTACAACGGAAAAATGTTATTTGGATTATTTGATTTAATAAAAAATGAAAAACTTAAAAAAAGCCAAAAGATAATTGCAATTCATACCGGCGGACTCCAGGGAAACCAACAATAATAATTTTAGCAAATATGAACTATTCATTGTGACCCACTCTAAGTTCTCATTAATTAAATTAATTGGGAATGCTATGAAATACTTAAGCCTATTTTTAATTCTATTACTTCCGAACCTAGCATGGTCTGCTGATGCGGTTTATAGCACTAAAGGTATTGCTGTAAACGGATATGATGTTGTCGCTTATCATACTGATAAAAAAGCAGAAAAGGGAAATGCAAAACATGTCTATAATTGGAATGATGTAGACTGGCATTTTTCCAGCAAAGAAAACCTGAATCTATTTAAAAGCTCACCTGCACGCTATGCACCTCAATATGGTGGTTTCTGCGCTTATGCTGCAAGCAAAGGTTCTCTTGCACCGACTGATCCTCATGCCTGGACAATCTATAACGATAAACTGTATTTAAATTATTCAAAATCTGTAAGAAGCACTTGGGAAAAAGATATAGATCAGCATATCAAACGTGCCGACAAAAACTGGTTACGACTGAAGAATTAATGATGGATTTTATGTATAAGTAATATCATTCTGTTTTATCATGAGAAAATATTTTAATAGCGTTATATAAACTATTATATAATTATTAAAAATGCGCTTATTTAGATGAGGCACAATCATGATTAAACGAATACTAATATTTACC
>JBMZNW010000136.1:239-5624 GCA_049619915.1 Gammaproteobacteria bacterium | reverse complement strand
GGTAAACATGCCACCGGTTTATTTAGTAATCATAATCCTCTGGCAAGAGATTTATTGAATGCCGGTGAAGAATCAGGTGATAAAGCATGGCAATTACCTTTATGGGATGAATATCAACAACAGCTAAACAGTCCGTTCGCTGATATGGCGAATATCGGTGGTCGTGAAGCAGGCTCTGTTACTGCTGCCTGTTTCTTATCGCGCTTTGCTGAAAAATTCCATTGGGCACATCTTGATATTGCAGGCACGGCCTGGTTATCCGGTGCAAACAAAGGCGCAACAGGTCGCCCTGTTTCATTATTAACGCAATACATTCTTAATCAGATTAAGTAGTAAAAACGGAAATCGATTAATGTCACGCGTTGACTTTTATATCTTGCCTGAAGGCTCTGGTGCAGATCGTTTCGCCTGTACCATGGCAAAAAAAGCATGGTCTGCAGGAAATCGCGTGCATATACATACGCAGTCTGAAGAAAATGCGAAAGGCATTGATGACTTGCTCTGGACATTCAGAGACATCAGTTTTATTCCACATGAAATATATACTGGCTCAGAAAACGAAGAGACACCTGTGACTGTTGGCTATGGTCATGACTTTCCTGAATCATCTCAAGTGATCATCAATCTTGATAAAGAAATTCCAAAGTTTGTAAATAAATTTGAACGTATTGTTGAAATTGTTGGTGGTGATGAAACAACAAAGCAGTTTGCGCGACAAAGGTATAAGCAATATAAAAGTGGCGATTTTGAAACACACGATCACAAAATAACCAATACGCAAGATCATGGTTGATTCAACAAAGAACCCTGACGGTTCATTACCTGCGCGGCAACAAGATAAATTAATCAATCAAATTGATGAACTTGAAAACCTGCTTGCAGAAAAAAAGGTTGAAGCTCAGCAAATACAGGAAAAACAACAGCAGGAACAACAACAAGAATCTGCTTTGCCGAGAATGACTGTTGGCACCGATGGTATCCCTGTTTTAGTAGAGGCCGTTACTGAAGATGACTTGTTTGCTCATGAAAATTCTGCAAACAATGAAAAAGATAAACCGCATAAAAATGATGAATTTATTAATGAAATAATTGATAAGATTGATAAAGAAATAACCGAAGATCTTGATGAACTCATTCTGATGTTGAAAGACAGCATTATTGACGAAGTTAAAACGCGTTTATTACAAGAATTAAAAACCAACAAAGACACCTCAAACGAAAAGAAATAAAAAGATTTATAAATGGAAAAGACTTACAACCCAGAGTCGATAGAAAAGAAGTGCTACGATAACTGGGAAAACAATAATTACTTCGCACCACGAAATAACAATGAAGATGCTTATTGCATCATGTTACCACCACCGAATGTAACCGGTAGCTTGCATATGGGCCATGCCTTTCAACAAACATTAATGGATGTGTTAACTCGCTATCGTCGTATGAAAGGTGACGACACATTATGGCAATGCGGTACCGACCATGCAGGTATCGCAACGCAAATGGTGGTTGAACGACAACTACAGGAAAAAGAAGTGTCTCGACATGATTTAGGTCGAGAAAAATTTATCGATGCGGTTTGGGATTGGAAAGAACATTCAGGTAATACAATTACAAGACAATCACGTCGACTGGGTACGTCGATGGATTGGTCTCGCGAACGTTTTACCATGGATGATGGTTTATCTGATGCTGTTAAAGAAGTCTTTATTCGTTTGTATGAGGAAGATTTAATTTATCGTGGAAAACGTTTAGTCAACTGGGACCCGGTTTTACATACCGCGATTTCTGATCTGGAAGTGATTTCTGAAGAAGAAAACGGTCACCTCTGGCACATGCGTTATCCATTAAAAGAACCGGTTGATGGACTTGAATATATTGTTGTTGCAACGACAAGGCCGGAAACCATGCTCGGTGATGCCGCTGTTGCTGTTCATCCCGATGATGAACGCTATAAAAATCTTGTTGGTAAAGAAGTGTTATTACCGCTAACAAATAGAAGCTTGCCTGTTATTGCCGATGATTATGTTGATCCTGAATTTGGAACCGGTTGTGTAAAGATTACGCCCGCACATGATTTTAATGACTATGAAGTTGGGCAACGACATAATCTTGAGAAAATAAATATCTTTACCATTGATGCGGCTATTAATGATGAAGCACCGGAAAAATATCGCAGCATGGATCGCTATGTTGCGCGCAAACAAATACTTGCTGATCTTGAAGAACTCGGTTTAATAGAAAAAATCGATGACCATAAATTAATGGTGCCGCGTGGCGACCGTTCACATGCCGTTGTCGAACCTTACTTAACTGATCAATGGTATGTGAAAATTCAGCCATTGGCTGACCCAGCTATTAAAGCCGTTGAAGACGGCGATATTAAATTTGTTCCGGGTAACTGGGACAAAACCTATTTTGAATGGATGCGCAATATTGAAGATTGGTGTATTTCACGCCAGCTCTGGTGGGGACACCGTATTCCAGCGTGGTATGACGACGAAGGTAATATTTATGTCGGTCGTGATGAAAGTGAAGTACGAGAAAAAAATAATCTCGGAGATATTGAATTAAAACAGGATGAAGATGTTTTAGACACCTGGTTTTCTTCTGCATTATGGCCGTTTTCAACTTTGGGTTGGCCAGAAAAAACACCGGAGCTTGATAAGTTTTACCCTACCAGTGTACTTGTTACCGGTTTCGACATTATCTTCTTCTGGGTTGCACGCATGATCATGATAGGCTTGAAGTTCATGGGCGATGTGCCTTTCAAAGAAGTTTATATACATGGTCTTGTTCGTGATTCCGATGGGCAAAAGATGTCTAAATCGAAAGGCAATGTTATCGATCCCTTGGATATTATTGATGGCATTGATTTAGAAGCCTTAGTAGCCAAACGTACCAGCGGTTTAATGCAACCACAGATGGCAAAGAAGATTGAAAAAGCAACGCGCAAACATTTTCCTGAAGGCATTGCGGCTTACGGAACCGATTCTTTGCGTTTTACTTTTGCAACGATGGCAACGCAAGGCAGAGATATTCGTTTTGATATTTCGCGTATTGAAGGTTACAGAAACTTTTGTAATAAAATCTGGAACGCCTCACGTTATGTCATGATGAGCTTAGAAAATCAGGACATTGATATTAACAATGGCGATAAAAAATTTGGTCTTGCGGAACGCTGGGTTAATACAGAGCTTGCGAATGTTATCGCCGCAACTCATGAAGGCATGCGCACCTATCGATTCGATCTCGCATCACAAGCCTTATATGAATTCACTTGGGATCAATACTGCGACTGGTATCTTGAATTATCCAAGACAACCTTAAACAGCGATCAAGCGAGCGAAGCAGAAAAACGCGGTACCTTGTATACATTAGTCAATATACTTGAAACCTTGCTGCGTGCCTTACATCCTTTTATACCTTTTATTACCGAGGAACTTTGGCAACGCGTTACACCTTTATTAAACAAGCAAGGCGAAAGCATTATGCTCGAAGCTTTTCCTGATAAAGAAGACCTTGAAAGCGATGAAGTTGCAGCAAAACAAATTGAATGGGTTAAGTCATTTATATTAGGCGTGCGTCGTATTCGCGCAGATAGAGATATATCACCCAATAAAACGCTTAATGTTTTTGTTCGTAATGGAACAAATGAAGAGCAAGCATGTTTGTTGGATAACAAAAACTATATTCAGTCACTTGGCAAAATCGAATCGATTAATGAAGCTGAAGGTGAAATGGACGATGCAATTATGGCACTCGCGGGTGAAATGACTTTACTTGTTCCTTTAGCCGATATTATTGATCCTGAAGCAGAACATAAAAGAGTGACAAATGTTCTTGAGAACCTCGAAAAGAAAAAAGCAGGTTTAGAAAATCAACTGGCAAATAAAAACTTTGTTGAACGTGCACCGGAAGACGTAGTCGAAGGTGTGAAACAACAACTAGCTGATATACTTAACGAAGAGAAAACCTATCAGGAACAACTGGAATCTATTTCCAAACTATTAAAACAATAATGTTTAGCACAATAAAAGAAGAAATAGAGGTCGTCTTTGAACGCGATCCGGCGGCTCGTTCTGTCCTTGAAACGATTTTTACTTGCCCCGGTTTTCAGGCGATTGTGTTTCATCGCCTGAATCATTGGTTATGGAATAAAAAGCTATACTTAATCGCTCGCATGACGGCGCACATTGCGCGTTTTATGACGGGCATCGAAATTCATCCCGGCGCTGTTATCGGTAATCGTTTTTTCATTGATCATGGCATGGGTATTGTTATTGGTGAAACAGCTGAAATTGGCAATGACGTTTCTATTTATCATGGCGTCACATTAGGTGGCACGACCTGGAACAAAGGTAAACGTCACCCTACTTTAAAAGACAATGTTGTTGTCGGTGCAGGCGCTAAAATATTAGGCCCCATTACAATAGGCATGGGAACGCGAGTTGGTTGTAATGCCGTCGTTGTTAAAGATACGCCAGAATGTTCTACTGTCGTTGGCGTGCCCGGTCATGTCATTGTTAAAAAAGATACAGACGATAAAGCTGAACAGCGCGAAGCAATGGCGAAGAAAATTGGTTTTGAAGCGTATGCAGAGAGCAAAGACATGTCCGATCCAGTTCAGAATGCATTAGATGCCATGCTCGATCACATGCACAAAGTTGAAAAAGAATTGGAAGAATTAAAGAAGAAGTAAATCAGTATGACTGAACATAAAGATCCGAGTATATTTCAAATCGCCTTCAGCCTACTGGCTTCCTTCTTTGGCGTACAAAATCAGGAAAACATGGATCGTGATGAAGCCTATATAGAAAAAAACGGCATCAAGGTTTATATCATCATGGGCTTCTTTCTGGTCTTTTGTTTACTCGTTTCGCTTTATGCCCTGGTAAAGATCGTTCTGCACTTTGCAGTCTGATTGTACCCCAATTTAAGCTTCGACAATGATACCTTTTAACCATACTTCAAGGTGCTCAACGTCAAACTGTTTTTCATTAAACAATTGCATCATCTGATTATAAATTTCATCCGGTTTTTGATTTAAGCGATAGCCGTTTATTCTTAAAAATACATCCATTGCTGCAAAAGCAATTCTTTTGTTTCCATCAATAAAAGGATGATTAATAGCAAGCGACTCCAATAATGCTGCCGCTTCCTGAATTATATTTTCATAATAACCACTTTGTGGACGATAGAGCGCAGCTTCTAATGCACCCATATCTCTAATACCGGTTGCACCTCCATAACGCTGCATTAAAACAGTATGCATAGTGAGCACTTCTGTTAGAGTTAAATAGTCTCTCATCCTTGATGATCTACTGCGCTAATTTTTCATAAAGTTTGTCATAAACTTTTAAACTTTCATCCATTGCTTCCAAAACA
>JBMZNW010000136.1:0-229 GCA_049619915.1 Gammaproteobacteria bacterium | reverse complement strand
ACTTACCTGTTTTCTTTTTTTCAACGAAGTCACGCAACGCTTCATCTAATACAGATTGGAGCTGCCGGCCTTCTTTTTGTGCGATTTGCTTAACATCGGCTAACAATTCAGTGTCAGCCTGAGATGAAAATTTTTCTTTAGTGATAGGCATCATTAATTCTTTCTAAAAAGTGTTATTCGATAAAGCTTAGACCAATATCAAGATATATCAAGATATATCTTGATATCA
>JBMZNW010000135.1:2403-5833 GCA_049619915.1 Gammaproteobacteria bacterium | reverse complement strand
GAATTCATGACCTAAAAAGCCGCGTCAGATTTGTATCATGACGCGGCCTTTGGTGTCCTTAAACTTACAACTTATTCAAGATTTGCGTTGATGTAACTAACAGCCTGATTGACTGTAGTAATATTCTCCGCTTCTTCATCTGGAATTTCAGTTTTAAATTCCTCTTCTAAAGCCATGACCAACTCTACTGTGTCCAGAGAGTCTGCCCCTAAATCATCGACGAAAGATGCTTCGTTTGTGACTTCTTCTTCTTTAACGCCCAGTTGTTCTATAACAATTTTTTTGACGCGTTCTTCAACACTACTCATGATGGATTTTTCCTCCCTTGTGACCTTTCGGCCGATTTGCGTGTGCTAAGTTTAGTGAAATGAAATCTTCTTGCAAGTAAGATTACACTTCGATTTTAATTTTTTTATTAATCAATAATTTATGCAGTCTATTTAATGTTAATTATAGACTTATGCCATGTACATGCCGCCATTTACACTGAGTGTTTGGCCTGTTATGTAGGCCGCATTGTCTGAAGCTAAAAACTCAGTAACAGCGGCAACTTCATCTGCCTGACCCAGCCGACCTAAAGTAATTTGTTTTAATATCGAATCACGAATTTCATCGCTTAATTCATTTGTCATATCTGTTTCAATAAAACCCGGTGCGACAGCATTCACAGTAATGCCTCTGGAACCGACTTCTTGCGCCAAAGATTTAGTAAAACCAATCATTCCCGCTTTTGTTGCAGAGTAATTTGTCTGACCTGGATTACCTGATAAAGCAACAACGGAGGTGATATTAATAATCCTTCCATAGCGTGCTTTCATCATCGCCCGGATACATAATTTGGTGACACGATACATACCAGTCAAATTCGTATTCATGACATCTTCCCATTCATCATCCTTCATGCGCATGAAAAGATTATCTCGGGTGATACCGGCATTATTAATTAAGATATTTGGTGAATCGAATTCTTTTAGGCTGTTTTCAAATTCATCTACTGAAGTTTTATCAGCAATATTCAAAACCAGACCTTTGCCAGAGAAATCTTCTGCGGCAAGATAGTCTGAAATTTTATTGGCAGAAGCTTCTGATGTCGCTGTGCCTATTACAAAAGCGCCTTTGCTGGCAAACCGACTTGCAATAGCTTTACCAATGCCACGACTGGCGCCCGTTATTAATACAACTTTATCTTTATACTCATCTGTCATGGTACTTGTTACTCTAAATGTTTATTTTATTAATCTGCTAAAGCTTTGTTTAAAGTCGCTTCATCCTGAACAGCAAAAATATCAAACGATCTATCAATACGCTTAATTAAACCGGATAGCACCTTGCCTGGACCACATTCGATTATTTTTGTGATACCGGACTCTTTCATCGTATTAACGCTTTCGACCCAGCGAACAGGCATATAAAGCTGTTGTAATAATGCTGCTTTAATATCAGCCGATGATTGTTTTGATTTCGCATCTACATTTTGTAGCACGGGAATTTCTGCATTGTTAAACGTAATGTTATTTAATGAGCTTTCAAATTCTTCTGCCGCTTGTTTCATTAGCATGCAGTGCGACGGAACACTGACGGGCAATAATAAAGCGCGCTTAGCCCCTGCTTCTTTCATCGCTACGGTTGCTCTTTCAACAGCGGCTTTATTACCCGCGATAACAATTTGTCCCGGTGAATTAAAATTAGCCGCTGAAACAACTTCATCTTCAGCTACTTCTGAACAGATTTGAATAACATCATCATCATCCAAACCTAAAATAGCAGCCATTGCGCCCACACCTGCCGGCACTGCTTTTTGCATGCAACGCCCTCTTTCGGCAACCAACGCTATCGCATCTTCAAACGAAATAACATTCGCGCATAACAGCGCAACATATTCGCCTAAACTATGACCTGCTAAAACCGCAGGCTTTACATCAGAATGTTTTTCTATAGCTAACCATGTTGCATAGGCTGTCGCTAATAATGCAGGTTGTGTTATTTCAGTCTGGTTTAATTTGTCTTCAGGTCCAGAGGTAATAATATCTAATAAGTCATACGACAAAACGTCAGAGGCAGTATTAAATAATTCTTTTATATCAGGGCTTAATTCAAGTAAGCCATTCATCATGCCAATAGACTGTGAACCTTGACCAGGAAATACAAAAGCTAAATTGGAATCAGTACTCATTTTAAAAATTAACTTTAAATAATTGAAAGAGTTTTGCACGGATAGAGATTTTATTCTCAGACGAGGCGAAAATGCGCGCAGAAGCGCAGTTTATAAATAATAAATGAGCATTCGAGCACATTTTCAACGAAGTATGAGGATAAAATATCATCTGTGCATAGCTCTTTAATATTTTAGTAACACCGAGCCCCATGTGAACCCTCCACCAAAGGCTTCTAATAATAATGTGTCGTTTTCTTTTATTCTGCCATCTCTGACTGCTACATCTAAAGCAAGAGGAACTGATGCAGCAGAAGTATTACCATGCTGGTCAACGGTGACGACGACTCTATCCATCGACATATCTAGCTTTTTCGCTGTTGCTGAAATAATGCGTATATTGGCTTGATGCGGAACTAACCAGTCAATGTCTTCCTTCTGCATTGAGTTTGCAGCAAGTGTTTCATCGACAATGCGTCCTAAGGTGTTAACTGCAACTTTAAAAACTTCATTGCCTTGCATCTTCAAGAAGGCATCGCCTGATTTTAGTTGTTCTTGATTAGATGAAATGCCAGCGGGTACATTTAATAAACTCTGATATTCGCCATCCGCATGAATATGCGTTGATAGTGTTCCTTGCGTTTCACTCGCTTCAAGAATAACAGCGCCTGCACCGTCACCAAAAAGAACGCATGTATTTCGGTCTTCCCAGTTAATAATTCGGGACATGGTTTCTGCGCCGATAACCAATGCACATTTGCTGCCACCACTTTTGATAAAACTATCTGCAACACTAAATGCATAAATAAAGCCGGTGCACGCTGCATTTATATCGAATGCAGGGCAGCCATGAATACCTAAACGTTGTTGTAATAAACAAGCAGTGCTAGGAAACACCATGTCCGGTGTGCAAGTTGCAATAATGATTAAATCAATATCAGAAACGGATTTTTCAGCAGACTCTATAGCCGCTAACGCTGCTTTTTCTGCTAGATCGCAAGTCGTTTCATTTTCTAAGGCAATATGTCTTTTTTCAATTCCTGTTCTTGTGCGTATCCATTCGTCTGATGTGTCGACCATAGACTCGAGATCAGAATTGCTTAATTCACGTTCAGGTAAGTATGAACCTGTGCCGGTAATTTTCGAATACATTAAATGCTTTGCCTGTCTATTAACAGTTGTTCGAGTTTTTCATGAATTCTTTCAGGAACATTTTTTTCAACTTCAACAATGGCCTCTTCAATTGCTGTGGCAAATGAAACTCTATCAGCGCTACCA
>JBMZNW010000135.1:0-2393 GCA_049619915.1 Gammaproteobacteria bacterium | reverse complement strand
CTTTTGATAACAATGCCACGAAGACCTAATAACGAAGCGCCATTATAATTTTTTGGATCAATTTTTTTCTTTAATGACTTTAATACTGGTAATGCTACTAAAGCAGCGAACTTTGAATAAAGTGTGCTTTTAAATTGTACTGTTGCATGATGTTTTAAAAAGTCCGCTAAACCCTCGCTTGCTTTTAAAGCTATATTACCAACGAAACCGTCACAAACTATAACGTCGACTTTACCTGTGTAAAGGTCGGTGCCTTCAACATAACCGATATAATTCAAATGACTTTCTTCTAATAAGGTCGCAGCTTGCTTAACTCTATCATTGCCTTTTATATCTTCTTCGCCAACATTTAATAATGCGACTGTTGGATTATCTTTGTTTTCGACAGCGCTGGTAAGTTGTGCGCCCATAACAGCAAATTGAAATAATTGTTCAGAACTGGAATCAACGTTAGCACCTAAATCCAGTACATGTGAATGTCGACCATCAATGCCAGGAAGAGTGCTACAGATTGCAGGACGATCCATCCCAGGCAACATTTTTAATACAAAACGTGATGTCGCCATTAATGCGCCGGTATTGCCAGCACTGACACAAGCAGCTGCATGCCCATCGCGAACCTGCTCGATAGCCATTCGCATAGAAGATTGTTTTTTATTTCTTAAGGCATGGGAAGGTGCTTCATCCATCTCGACAACTTCAGGCGCATGAACGATCTCGATGCGTTTATGGTTTGCGGCATTATTCTTTTGTAATTCTTGCTTAATGACGTCTTCTTTACCAACAAGCAAAAGCGTTAACTCTTCATGCTTATTTAGAGTAGAAAGCGCAGCAGGTACTATTTCAGATGGGCCATAATCACCGCCCATGGCATCAAGTGCTATTATTGAATTCAAGGATAGTGTTTATCCAGAACAGAAACTTCTGTCCTGGATAAATGATTTGCTAGATTATTCTTGATCTTGTTTTGTCGCGACTACTTTTTTACCGCGATAATAACCATCAGCACTGACGTTATGACGAAGATGTACTTCACCTGATGCAGGCTCAATGGATAAAGCGGATGAAGTCAAAGCATCATGTGAACGACGCATATCTCGTCTTGAACGTGATTTTTTAGTTTTTTGAACAGCCATGAAGCTTGTCTCCTAAATAAATATCTATTACTTACTAATACTATTAAAAATTTTATTTCTTCTTCAAAGCAGCTAACGCTGCAAAAGGTTTTGGCTTTGCATCTTCATTAATCTTATCGAGTACGGTTTTACCCGAACATTCCTCTTCTGCGTGAAAAGCAGCTAAAGGAATCGATAATAATAATTCATCCTCTATTAACTGCTTCGTAGAAACAGTTTCTTCACTCATTTGCAAAGGCTCATATTCTTTAGCCAAACTGTCTATCTCGTCTTTGCTCTCAACAACAGCGAGTAATGATTTTTTATTAATATTAATCGATACAGGCTTAAGGCACCGTTGACATTCAAGTACTACCTGAGTGTCAATGTCAGACTCAATAACGCAAACTCCAGACTCATCAAAATCGAATGATAAGCTAAAGCTTAGTTTACCCGTATTTTCCAATAAATCGTCTTTCAAGCGTTCGAAAGAATCAAGTTGCAGACTACCTTCAATCCGTTCTCGGGATTTAGCTAGCCGCAATGGATTTATGGGTTGCGACGGGTCAGATGACATCAGGCGGCGAATTTTATCGGCAGTCCTCTAAACTGTCAAAAATAATATCGATAAATACCTTTAAATATCTGAGTTATTTGAATTTTATTCAGATTTAGCCACAATAACGCCCCGAATTTTGATTGGAGCAGTAAAATTAAACCAAAAATCATCCTAGCGTCATCGTCACCTTTTCGAAAATCACTATTAGAACGGCTCGATTTAGCGTTTTCCTGTGAATCGCCAAATATTGATGAAACACAGAAAGATAATGAAAACATAGAAGTTTATGTAGAACGTTTAGCGGAAGAAAAGGCTGGACATGTTGCGCTAAATCATGAAAACGCCATTATCATTGGCTCAGATCAGTCACTGGAATGTGATGGAAAGATTTTAGGCAAACCAGGTAATCATGAAAATGCTGTTAAGCAATTATCCAAGATGAGCGGTAAATCTTTGATTTTTTATACAGGTTTATGTGTTTTAAACACAGTAACCGAGGAAAAAGAGAAAGCAGTTATCCCTTTTCAGGTTAATTTTCGTGAATTATCCGAAATCGAAATTGAAAATTACCTGCAAAAAGAACAACCCTACCAATGTGCAGGGAGTTTTATGTCGGAAAAACTCGGGGTTAGCTTACTTTCAGGAATGAAGGGCGATGACCCAACTGCATTAATTGGTTTACCATTAATTCGCTTATGTGAAATGCTAAGAAATCAGGG
>JBMZNW010000134.1:5704-5937 GCA_049619915.1 Gammaproteobacteria bacterium | reverse complement strand
TTGCCTTGCAACCTTGTGGTTGGTTAGCTGCCTATTTAGGTTCGGCACTAACTAGTGATGTTGATATTTCATTCAGAAACCTGGGTGGTAAAGCGACACAGTTTCTACAAGTTACGCCAGACATAGGCACACTAACAACGAAAGTGAAAATGACCAGCGTCTCTCAATCGGGCGGCATGATTATTCAGCATTATGACTATGAAATGACATCGAAGAATGGCCTAGTTTACAAA
>JBMZNW010000134.1:3386-5694 GCA_049619915.1 Gammaproteobacteria bacterium | reverse complement strand
AATACCTATTTTGGTTTTTTCTCTAAGCAGGCTTTAGCGGATCAAATCGGGATTCGTGAAGTAGCGCCGTATCAAGCAACTGAACAGGAACAGGCGAGAGCAACTTCATTTTCTTACCCTGATAAAGCGCCTATGCCAGCCGACATGATGCGTATGGTTGATGAAATCAGTCTTTATGATCCAGAAGGCGGGCCGAATAAGCTTGGCTTTATCGAAGGCAAAGCAAAGGTAAAAGAAGAAGCCTGGTTTTTCAAAGCGCATTTTTATGAAGATCCGGTCTGGCCGGGATCACTGGGACTAGAGTCATTCATGCAGTTATTGAAGGTTTTTGCCTGGGAACGTTGGAAAGGCGAACTGGAAATAGGTCGTTTTTCCTTTGAAAACATGGCGTTAAATCATGTACATGAATGGGTTTATCGAGGCCAAATCCTGCCTGTTGATGAAGAAGTGACGGTTCAGGCTGTTATTACCGAGATAGATGACTCGTCAAAAACGATAAAAGCCGATGGTTTTTTGACGGTTGATGGAAGAATTATCTATCAGATGAAAGATTTTGCGCTCCGAATCGCTTAGAATGCGCCCATGAAATATTCACACGTACATATGGAATCAATCGGTTACGAACTACCTCCCGTGGTGGTTACTTCCGAAGATCTAGAACAACGTCTCATGCCCATGTATGATGCGCTACATATTGCGCCCGGTCAATTACAGGCTTTAACGGGTATTACCGAACGCCGATGGTGGGATGAAGGGCATGTACTTTCCGATGGTGCCGCAGCGGCTGCGCGAAAAGCATTGGAACAATCCAATGTTGAGGCAAAAGATATTGAAGCACTTGTTTATACCGGAGTTTGTCGTGAAAACTTCGAACCGGCAACGGCCTGTGCAGTAGCGGCACAACTAGGGATTAGAGAAGATGCGAATATTTATGATATTTCCAATGCCTGTCTGGGCGTGATGAATGGCATCATTGATATTGCCAATCGAATTGAATTAAAACAAATACGCGCTGGTATGGTCGTATCTTGTGAGACATCGCGTGAGATTGTCGAAATTATGATTGAGCGCATGTTGAAAGATAAATCCATAAACATGTTTACCAATTCATTAGCAACATTGACAGGCGGTTCAGGTGCAGCAGCAGTTTTACTGACCGATGGCTCGTTTGATAATAAAGAAACACACCGTTTAATCGGTGGCGCGAATCAATCGGCACCAGAACATCATGAACTTTGCCGCTGGGGAGTAACGATGACACCGCAAGCGATAGGTGATCTAGTTTTCTCGCCGGATAAATTATTAGCGGCAATTGATCAGGTGATGGAACCAGAAGTGATTCCTTCTGTAATGAAAGATGTGATGACTAGCGATAAACTGCCACCAGCGTTAGCCAGCATTATGCCGAAAGACACATTACCTTCTGTCGTTTCAGAAATTATGTCGACTGACTCTGTGGCCGTATTAAAACATGGTGCCAAATTAGGTGTTAAAACCTGGGGAAATTTTCTTGGCAAAATGGGCTGGGCAAGAGATCAAGTTGATAAAGTGATTTGCCATCAGGTTGGCGAAGGTCATCGCGATACCATTTTAAAAGAATTAGGTATTGCGCCTGAAAAAGATTTTAGTACCTATAAATACTTGGGTAATATCGGCACAGTTTCAATTCCTCTAACAGCAGCGATTGCCGAACAAAGAAAGTTCTTAAAGAAAGGCGAACGCGTTAGCTTTCTTGGCATTGGCAGTGGCTTAAACTGTTTGATGCTAGGTTGGGAATGGTAGTCGTTCTTTTTTAATATTATATCGATATTTAAAAGAGAAAATAACCCCGGCTATTTCAATTACAAAGTATTTGTTAAGTTTTCAGCCATTGGCATCATAAGCACATTATATATACCCATAATCAACTTTTTCTTGTTCTATTTTAAATTGTTGAATAGCGGTATATTCAGTAAACTATCAAGTTTAAATCAATGGTTATTTTCAATAAAATCAATTAGGTATGAACTTCCGCGATTATCCATCAAATTCATCAGCTTATTTCACTGTCAATAATCTGAAAATGCATTATCTCGAAGGTGGCAAAGATAATGATGAAACACTGGTGATGATCCACGGTAATCCGAGTTGGTCATTTTATTATCGAAACTTGTTTAATACTCTAGTCGATAAATATCATTGCATCGTACCTGACCATATTGGTATGGGCTTGTCTGATAAACCGGGCGATGCGGAATACAGTTTTACGCTTAAAGAACGCGTCGATAATCTGGAAGCTTTATTAGACGCTACAACAAGTAATAAGGAC
>JBMZNW010000134.1:0-3376 GCA_049619915.1 Gammaproteobacteria bacterium | reverse complement strand
TATCCAGATAGAATAAAACGCTTGATCATTTCAAATACAGCCGGCTTTCATATTCCAGAAGGTAAACAGGTTCCTTGGGAGTTAAAGCTAACTCGGACACCTGTTATTGGCGCATTATTAAACCAAGGTTTTAATGCATTTCCAAAAGGTGCAGTGAGTAAGTGTGTTACGCGTAAGCCAATGTCAAAAGAAGTCGGACAAGCTTATATTGCACCTTATGATAGTTGGGCAAATCGTTTGTCTGTATTACGCTTTGTTGAAGATATTCCGCTTGATAAAAATCATGTGTCTTATGATGTTGTCGATGACGTTGATAAAAATCTAGAAAAATTTAAAACACTACCTGTTTTGATTTGCTGGGGTTTAAAGGATTTTGTTTTTGATAATGATTTTCTTGCAGAATGGAAACGGCGATTACCTGATGCGGAATATCATGAATATGATGCGGGCCATTATTTATTAGAAGACGCCGGAGACGAAGTGATCCCTGTCATGCAACAATTTCTTGCTAAGAACCCAATTAAATAAACGTTATGATTACGGCAAATATTGCCTCACATTTACCCGTTATAGCGGAGCAGCAACCCGATACTTATGCTGTTGTTGTTCAAGCTGAAAAAAAACAAGCTAAAGCTTCTTATCAAACTGCTTATACCTATCAACAACTAAATCAGCAAAGCGACGTTGTTGCCAGCGGTTTAAAACAATACGGTATAAAAAAGGGAACTCGGGTCGTACTCATGGTACAGCCTGGTCTGGATTTTTTTACGCTGGTTTTTGCGCTATTTAAACTGGGAGCCGTGTTAGTCGCGGTAGATCCAGGTATGGGCATAAAGAACCTAGGTAAATGTTTACAAGAAGCTGAGCCTGAAGCCTTTATTGGAAATTCAAAAGCAAACTTTGCAAGAGTCATTCTGGCTTGGGCAAAAAACACGATAAATAAAACAGTGTTAGTCGGCGGTAATGTAGTAACTAATCAACTGGTTACCAGTCTTGACGAAATAAAGTCGCTAGGAAAAATAGCAAATCCTATAAAATATGAAACTAAAGCAGAAGATACAGCGGCCATCCTTTTTACCAGCGGCAGTACTGGTATTCCAAAAGGCGTGGTGTATACACATGCTAATTTCACTGCGCAGGTTAAAGCGCTAAAACAGTTGTATGATATAAAGCCGGGCGAAATTGATCTTGCTACCTTTCCTTTATTTGCCTTGTTTGCGCCTGCGCTTGGTATGACATCTATTATTCCACAAATGGATTTTACTAAACCCGGTTCAGTTGAACCGACAAGAATTATCGATGCCGTTAATCATTATAAATGTACGACTATGTTTGGTTCACCGGCTTTGTTGAATCGTGTTGGTCAATGGGCAGAAAATAAAGAGATAAAACTACCATCTTTGAAACGCGTGTTATCTGCTGGCGCACCCGTGACAACGACAGTATTAAGCAGATTTAAGCGTTTATTAAATAATGAAACGCAAATATTTACACCTTATGGCGCAACAGAATCGTTACCGGTTAGTTCTATAGGAAGTGATGAAATTATAAAAGAAACAGCTAAAGATACAGCAGAAGGCAAAGGTGTTTGTGTAGGCGAAGCTGTAGTTGGGCTGGATATAAGAATAATTAAAATAAGCGATGAGATTATTTCTGAATGGAACGATGAGTTGGAGTTATCTACGAATCAAATTGGTGAAATTTGTGTCAAAGGACCACAGGTAACGCGTTCTTATTTTAATCGCAGTAAAGAAACAAGCTTGGCAAAGATACAGATAGATGATGGTTTTTATCATCGCATGGGTGATCTGGGTTATATTGATGAAAAAGGAAAGCTCTGGTTTTGTGGCAGAAAAAGCCATCGTGTTATTACTGAGTCGGAAACACTGTTTACTATTTGTTGTGAAGCGATATTTAATACGCATGCTTCGGTTTTTCGTTCAGCACTAGTTTCTGCAAATGATAAAGATAGAGTTGTTCCGGTTATTTGTATTGAGCTTGAAAAAGACAAAAAACACAATAAAACAGAATTAACTGAAGAGTTACTTGCTATAGCAAAAGAATCCGAGCTGACAAAGAATATACAACATATTTTGTTTCATAAAAGTTTTCCTGTTGATATACGCCATAATGCCAAGATAGGTCGAGAAAAACTGGCTGACTGGGCGACGGAGGTTTTATTTTGAAAGCGTTAGTTACCGGAGGCGGCGGCTTTTTAGGTGGAGCCATAGTTAAAGCACTTTTAGAACGGGGTGATAAGGTTAAAACAATTCAGCGTGGTGATTATCCGTTTTTACAAGAATTAGGTGTAGAAGTTTATAAAGGTGACTTAACTCGGTTTGAAGATATTAACGAAGCTGTAAAGAATTGTGATGTTGTGTTTCATGTGGCAGCAAAAGCGGGTGTGTGGGGTGATTATGATGATTATTATCAAGCCAATGTTGTTGCGACAAAAAATGTAATAGAGGCATGTCGCAATAATAACGTTGCTAATCTGGTTTATACCAGTACACCCAGTGTTGTGTTTGATGGTAGTAATGAAGAAGGTATTAATGAAACTACGCCTTATAGCAAGAAATTCTTTAATGCCTACCAAAAAACAAAAGCAGAGGCTGAACAACAGGTAATTAGTGCAAATAGCGCATCATTAAAAACCGTTTCATTGCGACCGCATTTAATTTGGGGGCCGGGCGATAATCACCTTGCTCCTCGTGTTATTAGTAGAGCGAAAGCCCAGCGGTTAAAGTTAGTCGGTAACAAAGATTATAAAGTCGATTCATGTTATATCGATAATGCAGCTAATGCGCATATTCTTGCTGCAGATGAATTGATGTCTGATGGCAAGTGTGCTGGAAAAAGTTATTTCATCAGTAATGATGAAGCAATAAGTATGAAAGCACTACTTAATAAAATATTAAGCGCGGCTGATTTACCTGAAGTAAATAAAAGCGTTCCAGAAAGCGTAGCTTATTGCGTAGGTGCATTATTAGAAATAGTTTATAAGGGTTTTAATATTAAAGCTGAACCTATAATGACAAGGTTTGTCGCCAAACAGCTTGCAACGGCGCATTGGTTTGATTTAACTGCAGCTAAACAGGACTTTGATTATAAAGTGCTGGTTAGCATTGATGAGGGGATGGAGTACCTCAAGCAGTCATTGAAAACATAAATAAGCAGATGGCAGTTACTGTTAATATGTTGAATGAGGTTGTTGAATTATCAGAAAAAAAAATACATGTTTTTCTTTTGCATCTTGACGAATATGATGAAGAACAACTCTATGAGTTTTTATCAAAAGATGAAAAGGAAAGGGCCGATAGATTAAAAGTCGAACTGAAGAAAAAACAATTCATTATCTCCAGAAGTGTACTTAGAA